>JANPIG010000613.1:0-2614 GCA_031424875.1 Cytophagales bacterium | reverse complement strand
TACATTCCTGCGAACAAGCGCCATCCATTTCCAATAAACACGTTGGGCATATCGGTAAATGTTCATTACATTCAGGATTGGCACAATTTACCATGTGGTCTGATAAATTTTGGCAGATATGACACTTTGAAACAACCGTTGGATTAACAGAATTTACATCAGTCTTCACACGATTATCAAAAACGTAACATTTGCCATCAAAATCCTCTCCACCTTCCTCTAAACCATATTTTATAATTCCTCCGTGCAATTGATAAACATTTTCAAAACCACGTTCCAGTAAGTATGCCGAGGCTTTTTCACATTTAATTCCACCAGTGCAGTAAGTAATAATTTTCTTATCCTTCAAATGTGCAATCTCATCCACGTGGTCAGGCAATTCCCGAAGGTTATCCATATCAAAAGTAATAGCCCCTTTGAATCGTCCAACGGCGTGTTCATAATTGGAACGCATATCTACCAAAACAACGTCAGGATCGTTTTTTAACATTTGTTTGAAATCAGCAGGCTTGAGGTGTTTGCCTGTCCGTACACGGGGATCAACGGGCAAATCTGAATTAACAATTTCTTCTTTGACTCGTACGTGAAGTTTGGCAAAGGCATTGTTTTCATGTTCCTCGACTTTAAAATCAAAATATGTTCCTGCAAATAATGGGTCATTTTCAAGCCATTGCATATAGCGATTACAGTCTTCAGTCAAGCCCGAAACGGTTCCATTCAATCCTTCTTCGGCGATAATTACCCTGCCTAAAAGATTGTTTTCAAGGCAAAATAAATGATGTTTTTCACGGTACGCCTCCGTGTCCACAATGGGCGTATAGTTGTAATAAAGAATTACACTGTATGGCTTCATCTTCAACATGAGTTACAGAGTTTTAATTTTGAATTATTAAGATGTTGAATTATTGAAAATAAATTCAACATACAAATTTACGAAACCTTTAGCGTTTGTGAAAATGTTGAAATATTTACAGTAGTAAAACGCTGATGATCAAGACTTTAATTTTTAAAGTCCATAATTTTCAAATTTTCAAATTGAATTGTCCAGTATTTTTTGTGAAATTTGTTCTAATCAAATACTAACATTAATCAAAGAGATTCGAACCACGAAACAAATGCACATAGCCATTACAGGAAATATAGGAGCAGGCAAAACGACCTTAGCAACCAAATTAGCAGAACATTTTGGATGGGAGGTATTATACGAAGCTGTTGAGGGGAACCCTTACTTACCACCTTTTTACGAAGATATGCCCCGCTGGGCATTTCATTTACAGATGTATTTTCTAAAAAGTAGATACGAACAAGTCATTCAGATTCAAAAGTCAAATCGTAGAATCATTCAAGACCGAACTATTTATGAAGATGCGTATATTTTTGCGATGAATTTGTATAAATCTGGTATTATGTCAGCGAATGATTATACTACTTATCGGGGCATTTTTGATTTAATGATGAAATCCGTAAAAGCTCCTGATTTGACCATTTATTTGCAAGCAGATTTGCCTAAATTGGTTTCACAAATCAAGAAACGTGGGAGGGATTTTGAATCTAATATATCTGAAAAATACTTGTCAGATTTAAACGAGCATTATCAAGAATTTACCACCAATTATAAAGAAGGAAAAATATTAGTTTTAGATGTAAATAATCTCGATTTTGTCAATAATCCAGCTGATTTAGCGTTAATTATAAAGAAGGTTGACAAGGCATTATTGTATGAAAAACCCCCTGAGATAGAGTTTAGTTAATAATTAACAGAGAATAATTAATAGTTCAAAATGGACACCATAAAAACTATTAATTATAACCTATTAACTAAAAAAATCCTTTCAAAAATTAATTTGAAAGGATTTTGTGACGATGAGGAGACTCGAACTCCTACAAGATTGCTCTAACTACCACCTCAAAGTAGCGTGTCTACCAATTTCACCACATCGCCAATTTGATGATGTAAAATTAAAGAAATTTTAGTTATTTGCAAACTAATTACGATTGGAGAAACCTTAGATTTTAATTTGATGTTTTAAAAGTCTGATAATCAATATAATTACCAAAAAATAAAAAATAGCAATGGCATTAGAATTTGAAGGAAATTTAATCAAAGTCCTACCAGAAGTAACGGGACAAGGGAAAAATGGAGCTTGGGTAAAGCAGGATTTTGTATTAGAAACTGAAGATCAATATCCCAAAAAAGCCTGTTTCACCGCATGGGGAGATAAATCAGCCGATTTAAAAACATTTTCATTGGGCGAAAAATTGAAGATTCAGTTTAGTGTAGAATCTCGTGAGTATAACGAGCGTTGGTACACAGACCTTCGTGCTATACGCATTGATGCAGCAGGTAGCGGAGGCTCATCTAATGCTTCTGCACCAATTGCAAATCAGGGATTTACTTCAACACCTGCTGCACCACGGCCAGCACCTCCCGTAGCAGATTTGCCTTCATTCAGTGAGGCTGACCAAGATTTACCGTTTTAAAATAAGATGGAATTATCTATCTGAAAGTGATTATTCTATTCTTGCGAAAGAAGTTATGGTTCCAAACTAACAAAGCCCTAAGAAATCTGTTTCTTAGGGCTTCTTTCTTGGTGTTTTCTCCAACAAATCTGAC
>JANPIG010000612.1:0-4100 GCA_031424875.1 Cytophagales bacterium | reverse complement strand
TCAATTTTTTGTTGAGCCTCTTCTGGCGTTTTTACTTTCCATAGCTGATAGAAAGTGTTCATATTAAAAGGCAAATTATAAATCTCACCTTCGTAATTTGCAATAGGTGAATTGGTATAGCGGTTAAATTCTACAAATGAATTAACATAATCCCAAATGCCTTTATCATTGGTGTGAAAAATATGTGCTCCATATTTATGGACGTTTATACCTTCAACCTCTTCATTAAAAATATTGCCCCCCGTATGATTTCTACGGTCGATGACTAAACATTTTTTTCCTTTTTTGTGTGCTTCGTGTGCAAAAACAGCCCCAAATAGGCCTGCTCCTACAATTAAATAATCGTATTGTTTCATTATTATAGGTTTTAGATGATGGTATTGGGAGTTAGTAATTAGTAATAAAATATACCTAATTTCTAAAAACCAAGGCTCAACACCTTATTTCAAATTTTTAATTTTACTATTTAATTCTATTCTAAAATTTATTAATTCTTTAAACGACTGCCAACATACTTTCAAAAGTTTCATTTTTTGTATAGAAACTTCTCCCGTAGCTCTTTCTTTATGAACAATTGGAATATTGAACAATTCTTGACCAGATTTTTTTGCCATAATAGCCAAGAAAATATTTGGTGCAAATGGTACAGGATTGGGTAATTGAGCCAATAATTTCTTTAAGAATGTGCCTTTAATCAAGCGAAATGGAATGTTTGAATCCATGATAAAAGTACCATAAACAAAAAACATACTGTAACGTAAGATTCTGGTGATGAGCAATCTGAATATATCATCATGTCTAACTTGACGATAACCTAAGATAAAATCGGACTGATTTCTTTTGTTCCACAGTTTTTTGACATCCTCGGGAATAAATTGGTCATCAGAATCAGTTTGAAAAACGTATTCTGCTTCCAATTCTACTGCCTTACGATAAGCATGTACAACAGCATTTCCATGTCCACCATTTACTTGATGAACTACTACAAGTTTGGGATATTGAGGAATTAGTGAATCAAGAATTTTTCCTGTACTGTCTTTTGAACCATCGTTTACGACGATAAGTTTAGTATTTTCTCCTGCAAATTCAGTGTCTAAAAGGTCCGACCAGATTTTTACTACGTCTGCCATGCACTCTTCTTCATTGTAGGCAGGCATGACGATGGCTAATTTAATGCTCATTCAAAAGGGTTGTTGGTAGCGATAATTTAATTTTTACAAAAATACGTAATAAGGTTTAGAATAACGAAAATCTAAAACAAACTTGACCTTGTTTTTATCAAATGGTCAATAAGTGAAATATTTTTTGAGATTATTGACAGGTTTCTCTATTAAAAACCAAGATAAACTCGCAATAAATATGGTAATGCTAAAGAAATACAGCAATTCAAACGTATTATTTTGAGTTATTGAAGGAATTATCTTTTGAATTTTGTGTAAACTCCTTAAAACCAAACTTGTTTGGGGTGTATGGAAAAAGTTATATACAAAGTTGTGGTATAAATAGAGTCCATAACTTATTCGTCCAAAATAACTGATAATAGGACTTTCTAAAAACCACTTCATTACCCCATGATATCCCGAAACAGCTTTTAAAATTAGAAAGAAACAAAATACTGAACCCAAAAATCTTTCAATAACTAAATTTCCAAAATTATGAGTTTGGCCCGTCGAAATTTGATTTTGACGAGTAAAATAAAATGTTAAAAGCAATACTATGAGACTTAAAAACAAGTAATACTTATTGTTCAAATGTTCAAAAATACTCTCTCGTTTGAACGTAAAAAAGTATGCCATCAATCCTCCTAAGCCAAAACAATCTAAACACGTAGGCATCAAAACATACTGCACCATCCATTCTGTACCTTGAAAATAAAAATACATTCTTAGGGCAATTGAAGTAAGAATCATAACTAATAAAACCTTCAAATAATGGCGTGTGGGCAGAAAAAGTATCAAATATGGAAAAATGAGATAATATTGTTCCTCCACTGCCAGTGACCAAAGATGGTCAATTGTCCCCATCCAATGTTGTTTTGTAGCGATGTAAATATTAGTTGAATAGGTCAAACACCAAAGGATTGTCTCCCGTACAGGAGGCACATCTAATGCGTACAAAACAAAAATGGCTAAGAAATATATGGGAAATATTCTTATGCTTCTGCGGATGATAAATTGTTTGACCGAAAACCAATGACTACGCCCCGTTCTATCATCTTTCAGTTTACTTTGAATTAGAATTCGAGTTATCAGAAATCCACTCAATACAAAAAACATAGTAACTCCCAAATGTCCCAAAGGCAAAACATTCTTTTCTGCTAACCAATGGTCAATAAGCACTAAGCCCACCGCAATAAAACGAATTCCATCCAATTGAGAAAAATATGTTTCTTGTTTTGTCATAAATTAAAATATTACCAATTAGTTTTCACGTTTCTTGGTTTTGCGTTGTTTACTATCAATGAATCATTCAAATAATAGGTTGCGGATGATTTACCATCATTTACCAACAGTCCTAATTGATAAGTTGCATTATCAAATTCGTTATAACTCAATTCTCCCTCAAATCCATTTTGCCAATATTTGCCAGTTCTAACAAAGGCATAAGGCGGATAATTCACTAATAATGAAGGCATTAAATAGGTTTTTTGCTGAGATTGAACTATAAAATATATAACATTAGCACTTTGAAGAGAATTATTTTGAATAAAAATGCCATCATTTTTTAAAATTTTCTGATAATTTTCTTTAAAATTAGGGGATAATTTAATCGATTTTTTAATAAAAGAAATATCTATGTCCAACTCTAATGCAGGTATTTCGTACAACTTAATATTTGTATTGACACTCTGTAATTCAGGTTTTAATTTCCAATTAATAGCAAAAGAATTTAATTGATTTCTGAAATTTATTACTTCTTTGAAATTGAGATAATTGGCTAAAATATTAAAAGAAATAGCTACAAAAATCAACGCAGAAGCCAGCCATTTACGATTGTTTAATTCGATTTTTGAAATAATAAATAAGTAAAGCGTTATCAATAATAAAATTGCATAAATTTTATACCTACTGGTTAATAAACCAATGTCTCCAAAACTAATTCTTGTAATGGTTACTACGATGGCTGTACCAATGAGAAACATCAAACTACCTAAAACAAATAATTCAGTTTGGTTCAGAAAACGATTCTTTTTCAATAATTTACTATTGAAAATCAGATAGATAGCAATTAAAGCACTAATTATAAATAAAATTCCACCAACAACAATTGTTATTTTAATTCTTCCTGATGAATTTGGCATTAAATCAAGAGCCGACCCTAAAAATGAAAAGAAACCAAATATGATTTTTACGATACCAATACCTTGCATTGGAGGATTGCTTGGTGGCATTACATAATGATAAAAATATGCACCAATCAAAATAATCGATGCAATTCCGAATATTAGAGTTTCTTTAAATCTCCTTTGTAAAATCAATAAAACAAGGCAAATTGGAAAAACTGTGATGCCATTGCCACTGGTATAAGTTGCAAAAAATGCAAACAGTAATGCTATATAAAAGTGTGCTTTTTTCTCTGAACTTATTAAATAAATCAGACCAAAAATAAAGAAAATTATGCCAAAATTTTGAAGTGCTGCCATACCCCAAAAGGTATTTTCCCAGAGTTGTAATTGAAACAAAATCAAAGAAATGGGTACAAAAAACCACAAAGGAGTCTTTTGTTTATGGAAGATTTTATAGAAAATAATAAGCGTTCCAAGCAAGGTAAAGTTACCTACCCACATCAACCAACGATAATCAATTGTACCATGAATTTTGAAAATAATTAAAGTTACAAGCCTATCAAAAGCTATTCTGTGTTCGTTGTGTTGCTTAAAAAATGTTTGAAATTTCTCTAATAATCCATTGGCATTTTCAAACTCAAGAATAAAAGCTTTAAGGGCATGATCATCCCATTTCGGAATATTAAGGGAATATTCTGCGAGAAAATAAAAGTAGAGGATTATTGGCAAGGCAATAAATGACCAAGCTAAATATGTTGATTTATTTTTCAAGAATTACAGAAATAATCTTAATTTGTTTGCAATATTTTCAGTA
>JANPIG010000611.1:0-4105 GCA_031424875.1 Cytophagales bacterium | reverse complement strand
CTACATCATAAGCCTTTTGTTCAATGTTAAATGCCTCTTGTTTATCACCCAACTTTAATAATAACTGTGCATAGTAGTGAAAATTATCGGGCGTTTCAACTAACTCCAACGAACGTTTTGCCCAATTTAATGCTTTTGTCAATTTTGCTTTATCTTCTACTTGGTCATGAAAAGCTTTTACCACATCATTCAACTCATTAGAAGTCAAACGAGCCATAGTGTATTTTGCTTCACGTTTTAGTTTCTGATACAATGGAGCTCCAGCACCCACAGAATCACGAATACCTAATTTGTAGGCTTGCATGATTTTCTCATATTCCCACAAATCTTGCTTTCTGATACTTTCAATCTGGACAAACATTACGTATTGGTCAAGATATTGTTCAGCCGCTTCCGTAAACTTATTTACATCTTTTAATGCTAAATAAAAAGCCAATTTATTCTTATCATTTACACGGTCAGCTGTATTGGGAAGAGATTTCAAATTTGCAGCAATGGCTTGGTCAAACAAAGCCTGATTCTTATTTTTGAGCGCTTCGCTGAACACTTCATTAATACTTTCAGAAAAAGCACGATTCACTTTTTCAACGCCACCTTCGAATAATCCTTCTGCTTTTTCTCTGAATTTTAACAATAAATCAAAGGCTTTTCCATCAATTCTGAAACCATTACTCACCACCAAACGCAAAGTTTTGTCAGCTGAATATTGGATAGGATTTAAAGATTTTACATATTCATCTACTAGACCTTTGTTATCAATTCCACTATACAGCGAACGCACAGCAATATATTCATACAAAAATTCTGAATCTCTTCTACCTTCATTATAGAGTTTATCTAAGGCAAAAAGTGGTTTGGCATTGGCTTGATTGTTCAAAACCATATCTGCCTCCTTCAATAAATCGGGAGCTCTCAATAAACCTTCTTGTTTATAAACTAAATTCTCGTTGGCATCAACGAATAAACAGGTTGGGAATGCCGTAGCACTATAACGCTTGGCGAGCGTAATGCCGAAGCCTTTTTCTGCATCAATTTTATAGTTGATGAATCTGGCATTAAATTTGTCGCCAACGGCAGGCTCGGTAAAAGTCTTTTTGTCCATCTCTTTGCAGGGACCGCACCACGTGGTGTAGATGTCCACGAAGATTAATTTCTTCTGGGCTTTGGCTTGCATTAAGACATTTTGCCAATCATCTTGACGAAAAATAATTCCTTGAGCAAAGGTCTGATTTAAAGTCAAGAAACTGATTATCAGACAGATAAGTGAAAGATAAAATCTTTTCATTTCTTTGTAATGGGTTTGATAAATTCATGAGGGCGAAGTTTTTTGGCGGTAAACGTCTGTTTTAAACAAAGTAATTTTCAAAAAAAGTGCCAAAGTCTGGAAATTGCCAAATTACTTTTTCATTTTAGAAAGTTCATTTTCCAGCAAACTTAAATAGTCGTTTTCAGACTTTTCTTGCTTGGCTACGACTAATGCCCTTTCCATCCAACGGATGGCTTCACTTTTGTTGTTCAAAGTAAACAAAATTCTGGAATATATTTCATTATTGTATGATTTTTCTTCTATTTGTAATGATTTTTTTATCCAAAGTGCTGCTTTTTCCAGTTTTTCACGGTCAGTGAAGCGTTCTACTACATAGCGAGAAGCTTTTTTGATTTTTTGTTGGTACTGTTCTTTCAGTTCTGGCAGGTTTATGAATGTCGATAAATCTTTTTTCAAAACGTAAGTATCCATGAAAAAATCAGCCGTTATAAAGAACTTTTCGGGCTGATTTGTTAGCATCAGATAATTCATTTTTGCCTCCGTGTTCCACTCGTTAGCTTCTGCGAAAGATTTGCTCAATCGCCCGTTGGTTGCCAATACATCATTCAACAGCTTTTCGTTCTTCTGGTTTGACGCTTTGTTTAGGTTGTGCGAAATAATTCCTTTGAGTTTGCGAAAAAACTTTTCTTCGTTTTTATGAGCCATTAAATATTCAAAAGCTCGTCCCCTCAATAAAGACGCATTTTCTAAAATAAGTTGCTGAGTATTTATAGAATTTTGTTGGTCAGGTGAGATTTTACTCAAATATTCGTCTAAAATAACACCATTATCCATTTTTTGCAAAGCCCTAACTTTCAAATAATCTAATAGAAAAGGAGCATCACGTTTTCCTCTTAAATAAGCTTGCTCCACATCATCATCTGAGCCACTGATTTTATTTCTAACTTTCACTTTATCAGCCACTTCTAACAATCTTTCCTTCGGACGAAAGCCTTCTAATTTCAAAACCACATTCCATTCAGCATCCAAAAACATACTGGTTGGATAACTTTCCAGTTCAAAATATTCTACCAAATCCTTGCCTTCGCCTTTTTCACCATCAATTTTATAACAAATAAAGTTTTCATTAAACGTTTTGCCAACTTCCGAATTCGTAAAAACCTCCGCATCCATTTGCTTGCAAGGTCCGCACCAAGTGGTAAAAATATCCACATAAACCAATTTTTTTTCGGCTTTTGCTTTATTCAAAATACTCTCGAAATTACCCTTTTGCCAAGTGATGCCTTGTGCTGAAAGATGGCTATTGAGAAAAACAATTATCAAAATGCAAGAAATATAATTAATTTGCTTATTCATAATTTAGATGTTGGGTTTCATATTTTAAATTAGCAACCTTCATACCGAACATCGAAAATCGAAAAACAAACATCGAAACAATGCCCAAATTCCAAGATATAGACGATTTTATTGAAAGTAAAGATACAAATATTCGTCCATTACTCGCTCAAATTCGTAATACTATCATGGTTTCACACCCACAAATACGGGAGCAAATTTCGTGGAATCTACCATTTTTCTATTGTTTCGACCACCTTTGTTATCTATCTGTGAGCAAGAAAACGAAAGACGTGGAAGTTTGTTTTGCGAAGGGTTTTCACATAAAAGATGAAGCGGGTGTGTTGGATGCCAAAGATAGGAAATTAGTGAAAGGAATTACTTTTACGGATTTAGCCGATTTTGAAGCAAAAGAAGATATTTTTTTAGAAGTCCTCCAAGAAGCAATTTTACTGAATGAAACCCAACTTGAGTTGAAATTTTATAATATGATTGTAAGAAAGGAGACAGCGAAAAAGGAGTAAGGGAGACAGGGGAAAAAGTATAATAGCCTCTACGAAATTTGCACTTTTAATTCCTTTTCTCCTGTCTCCTTGCATCCATTTTTCCTGATAATTACCGATATTTTTTCTCCTGAGAATACACCGTTTTTATCTCTCCTTTTGTATCAAATTCAAACATAAAAACCATGGATTTCTTTGCCCATTTATTGTCTTCGGGATTATTGCAAAAATAGCGTAGTTCAGCCATAACGCAGTTTTTATACAAATCTGAGAACATTATGGTATAGCCAATTTCAGGTTCACGTGCCTTTTCGTACATTACACTTTGATTGAAGGGAATGGGTGGTGTTTTTGACATTTCCTTGTAAACCGAATCGGAAGACAATTGCATGATTCGCCCTTCTTTCATATTGATTTGCGAACATGACATTCCTGTTTTTTGAAACTTTTTTTGAATGAAACTGCACATTACATCGTTAATATCAAAAGGGATTTGTTGAGGAGAAACCACAATCTTTTGGGTTTTGACAATAGATTTATTGCATTTTGCCAAAGCTGTATCCTTTTGGGCGTAATTCCTAACGTATTCGTAGGCTTTGGTAAATTTTGTATCGCCTTCTTTCTCAGGAGAAATTAAGGAAATCAAGAATAGCGAAATAATTGAAATAATGTTCATGATTTTTGGGTTTAGATATTTTATTGACACACACTTAAGAAAGATTAACGAACGTTGTTTGCATGGTATTTTATCAAGAAATAAAATCTTTTGAAAGTGATATTTTGTAAGCTACATAAATTTGACAAACTTATGGCAAAAAACAAATAAAATATGTGCTTTCTTTTGAAACCAACCCTTAACTTTGCCTTTTGTAAAATAATTTGAAATAAAACGTATAATCAATACTGATTTACGACAACAATAATGGATCAATTTTCATACATTGCTAATGCTGATACAGCAGCGATTTCTGACCTCTACGAATCGTATTTGAAAGATGCA
>JANPIG010000610.1:0-10390 GCA_031424875.1 Cytophagales bacterium | reverse complement strand
TACTGTTGGTTACGCACGATAGATATTTTTTGGATAGAGTTTGTAATAACATTGTTGAATTGGAAAATGGCAATCTTCACGCCTACAAGGGCAATTATGGTTATTTCTTGGAGAAAAAAGCCGACCGAGAAGCCTCCGAAGCCGCCAGTATTGATAAGGCAAAAAACACGTTGCGGACTGAGTTGGAATGGATGCGTCGCCAACCAAAAGCCCGTGGCACAAAGGCTCAATATCGCATTGATGCTTTCCATGAATTGAGTGATAAGGCTTCACAAACTAAGGACGAGTCGAAGGTGTTGTTGAATGTAAAAATGACTCGTCAGGGAAGTAAGATTTTGGAGATTGATGATTTAAGCAAATCCTTTGGTAGTCAGAAGATTATCTCTCATTTCTCGTATGTTTTTCAACGAAAAGACCGCATCGGAATCATCGGAAAAAATGGCGTTGGAAAATCTACTTTCTTGAATATGATTACCCAAAATCTAAAACCAGATTCGGGTAAAATTACATCTGGAGAAACCGTTGTTTATGGGTATTATACGCAAGGAGATTTGGAATTTAACCCCACCGACCGAGTAATTGATGTCATTAAAGAAATTGCCGAAGTTGTAACCGTAGGCACGGGCGAAACTATCTCAGCAAGTCAGTTTTTGACGCACTTTAAATTTGACCCAAAAGTGCAGTATGGCATGGTCGAAAAACTATCGGGAGGAGAAAAAAGGCGTTTGCAATTGATGAAGGTTTTGATCAAAAATCCAAACTTCCTAATCCTCGATGAACCCACCAACGACCTTGATATTCAGACACTTAACATTTTAGAAGATTTCTTAATGGCGTTTGGTGGATGCTTAATTTTGGTATCGCACGACCGCTATTTCATGGATAAATTAGTGGAGCACCTTTTCGTTTTTGAAGGCGAAGGAAAAATCAGAGATTTCCCAGGCAATTATACCGATTACCGTGAATGGGCAGATGAACAACCCGCCGAAAGAGATATCGCCGAAAACGTGAAAGCATCAAGTAGTAATAATCTTTCAACATCTGTAGGCAAATCGCAAGTTCCTGTCGTTCAGGCAACTAAGAAGAAATTATCTTATAAAGAGCAGAAAGAATATGATGATTTGGAGAAAACAATGCCTTCGATTGAAAAGAAAAAAGCGGAATTAACCAAAAGGCTCAATGAAGGTGGTAGCTACGAGGATTTAACGGCTTGGGCAAAAGAGATTGAGAATCTAAGCAATCAGTTGGATGAAATGGAGTTGCGGTGGTTGGAGTTGTCGGAATAGATGTTTAATAAATTTACCTTTCTAACCCTTACAAGCGTTTTAACGAGGACGCCAAAATGCTTGCAAGGTTTTATTTCAGAAATCATTAAATGCTTTCTCTCCGAATCATATAAAACGGATTTTTGACCTTAATTTTCTTCTTGTCCAATAATAAAGCTGCTGCCGTTCTGCCCATCGTTTCAAAATCCGTGGTGATAACAGTGATGCCCAAAAGTTCTTTTAATGTGGTTTCATTAAAAGAAATAATGCCAATTTCTTTGCCCAAAGTAAAGTTTGATTGTCGGGTTTTCTTCACTAATTCTGCTAAATCCGTTTCTTCCACTACCACATACACTGTTTGGGCTTGAAGAATTTCCCCTTCAATTTGCTCCTTGAAGACGAATTCTTTCTTAGCATAATTACAATAAAAACGTACGCCTCGCACAATCTCAATAGGATAATTACCATCACTTGGAAACACTAAAACAACTCTTTGATACTTTGCCAAAAGGTCATTAGCACTTTCTAAGGCTTCGGAAACGTCTTTTTCAAAATCTTGATAAACGCTCAAACATTCATGTTTAAAATCAGGTAAATCTTTATCTAAAAATACTAATTCGTCAGCAGGGATTTTCTCTAAAACTTTGATTGCTAAACCTTTATCAGCTTCGGGAAAGAAGTGTGGCATCACCACGTAATAATTATATTTCCCCAAATTTTTATCAATAATTTCCTCAAAAAGTCGGGCGTTATAATGGTGAATCTGCAAATCTACGGAGGCTTTATCACCCAAAACTTTTAGAAAAGCATAGTAAATTATTTTTTTATAAGAGCTTAATTTATTGAAAATCAACAGAATACGCATTTTCCTGTTTTCCCCACTATTTACGTAATATCCTTTCCCTTGCACGGATGTTATAAACCCCCGCTCACGCAACTCACGGTATGCCTTCTCTACGGTATCACGGGCAATATAATACTCCTCGCTAAGTTCGCTGATAGAGGGCAATTGTTCATTTTTTTTCAAGACATTACGCTCAATATCAGCAATTACTGAATTAATAATTTGCTTATATTTTGGCGTTTTATCGCTTGGATTTAGACTGAATTTGTACATTATTTTTGAATAATTTATTGAAATTACGAATAGACTTTGCCAATGCAAACCAATTTTTCGTAATTCTATATACGCTTGTTATGCCAATGCACAATTTACGGATTCAAAGCTCAAACAATAAATAACTAAATTTTAGTTGTTGATAAGTAAAAAATAGTAACCCAATGTGCTAAGGTGTAATCAGTCGTAAATATTAAATTTCACTACAATTTTTAAAATATATTGGAAAAAATTTGGATTATATATACATATATATACATTTGAGCCATTAATTGTTTTAATGCCTAAAATACCAATTTAACATTATTCCATTCTCTCGTTTTTTATTAGCCGCTAACATTGAAACAACCACAATGTAATTTTAAAAAACAAACAATCATGTAAACAACTCTTGTGATTAATTATGGCTAATTGTATATTAGTCAGGTTCATTGTAGGCTTATAACCTACTAACTTTATCGTATTTTCTATTTTTTCAATAATCTAAAACCAAAAGAAACGCCATGAAAAGAACGTTTATGAAAATTCTTATTTTCCAACTACTGTGTGTTTTTACACACAATATTTATGCTCAGAATTTGACTTGGGACTACCCAATTAAATCTGGAACCGAAAAATGAAAATCCTATCAAAACACGCCTGATATTGTTAGAGATTTGCAAATGCCTGAAAAAGTATTGAAAACTATCAGTACGGAAGAATTGTTAAAGGTGTGTTTGAATTATCCATTTTTTGGTTCATATACAGCTTCCAATAGCCCATTTGAAGGTTTGAACAGAACTCTTGATTCATTCAATGGCTTTGATGAGTTTTGTAATCGAAAGGATGCCAGTGATGTTTTATTTCGTTTTTACGCAAACAAACAAATCTCAGAAATCAATAAAATAGAAAAAGGAATGGATAAAGCTGGTTTTGTTTTCTATTATTGTGGATATGAATTATTACTTTGTAATAAAAAAATAGTTCATAAGTTTTCAAAAGAACAGCAAACTGATATTTTGAAACTCTTTGTGAAAAGAAGCAAAGAAAAGGATTTACACAAAGATTCTTTTGGATTTTGGGGAAAAATGACTTCTGCATTTGTTTCTAATAAATATGCAATTTTCTTAGGCAAAAAAGAAACTGAAACTGATAGCAAAACCGTTAATGTCAAAAAGCTTTTTGCAGAAAGAATGTTAATAAGTGACCCGAAGGTTGTTGATACTATTTTGACAGAGGTAGAAACATTTGTACATCAATTAAAATAAAACACATCATGAAAACGAAAGCACTTTTATTACTAATCACAAGTACGCTGATAACAGTATTTTCATCTTGCGAAAAAGATGTAGCTACGACGCTCAACAATGACCCAAATACACTGTTAGTTTGTGGTACAAAAGACCCTTTGAATAATTTAAAATGGTTGTCTGATGAAATGAGGCTTCGAAATTTCAGTTCGGAAGAAGCAAAAATGAAGCTTAATGGTGTTGTTTTGTTTGATTACAAAGGTAATCAAGTAATTGAGGTTCAATGTTCTGTATGCTCTTCAACTAATATTCATCAATACTATTGCGATGGAACGAAGTTAGATTTTGTAAGTACTGATGAAAATGTAAAAAGATATAACGATTATGTTTTAAATCGTAAAGAAATTAAAATTTTATACGGAACTAAAATCTGGAAATAGTAAAATTTACTCTCAAACATAATTAATAAAATGAAAAATTTAAATAAAATATCGTTGTTGCTGTTTTTATTCACATATCACAACATCCTTTTTGCACAAAGTACTCCCAATGGAACAGATGTCTCTGGATATGTAGGTTATTATGAAGAACTTACTCAGGGTCAGATTGACTGGATTAATAATGAACAACAAAATGAATTTCCAAATGTTACTAAAATAGGAGAACCTACACGCACATATAATTGTCATGGTAATGCTTGGATTAAACACGATGGTGGAGGAAATTATTGGTTAAATACACCAGGAGATGACCAGTTTTGGCTTGATAATAGTTATGGTCAAACATCAAATACGACTGCTGAAGGTTTAAGGGTTTCGTATCAAGGAGACCATTCAGCCGTTACAACATCAACATCAGGAGTGTGTATATCCAAATGGGGAGCATGGGGAAGGTATATTCATAATACCACAAATGTTCCAGTAGGTTATGATCCAAATAATACTCTAACTTATTATGCAAGATGTATAAATTTACAGAATATGACTTACGATTGGGGTAATACTGTAAACACTGTTAATTTTGTTTCCTCTGGCAGCCATAACGTGTATACTAACATTCCTTCATACGCATTTACATCTCCAATTAACTGGAATCCCAATAACTCAAATGCTTATTTTTCTCCTATGGGTTCTAATAACATTAATGGTACTTTCTATTTAGGTTCTGGTCAATCAGTTACGTTTTTTATGAGTGCAAGTGGTTATTGTGGGTCAGGTTCTCGCAATCCTACATTCACTGCACAGTCTTGGTATCGTATATATTCCAGTGCTAATGTAAAAGATGTTTTGTCTATTGGTTTTGATAATATCGAACACAAAGAAATCTTGCCCACGGCAATTGAAATTTATTGATGATAAAACTGGAAATCAAGAATTATCAGTAAATGTGTATGAGGTATTTGAAAGGAAGCAATTTGATTCAGAAAAGAAAATGGCAATAGATGTCAAAAATTTAAAGCGAGGAGTGAAAATTGTGAATTTCATTTATCCCAAATTAGATGCAAAAGAAAAAGGTTTAGTTGAACGTAAATCAGACCGCATAATTTTGGTTGATTAAAATATTTCGTGGCTCTGTCACTTTTCGTGATATTAATTATTCTCCATTAATTATTAACTCTAAATCTTTTTCCCTAATTTTGCAGTCCCAAAATCAAAGCTAATGGTACTTTTGGTTTTTGGGTTTCTAACATTAATGTACCAAACACAATGGATCAAAAAATCAGAATTAAATTGAAGTCATTTGACCACACTTTGGTGGACAAGTCGGCTGAGAAAATCGTGAAGGCTGTTAAAGCCACGGGTGCAGTAGTTTCAGGACCAATTCCTTTGCCTACTAAAATTGAGAAATTCACTGTTTTGCGTTCACCACACGTAAACAAAAAAGCACGTGAGCAGTTCCAATTGTGTACTTACAAGCGTCTTATCGACATTTTTTCTTCTTCTCCCAAAACAGTTGATGCTTTGATGAAGTTAGAATTGCCTTCGGGTGTTGACGTTGAAATCAAAGTATAGTTTACCTTGCTTTGAAGCTAAGAATCTCTTTCAATCATTTGGAAGGGATTTTTTTATGCCCAAAATCTAATCTTATTCTAATTTTACCTTAATATGGCTATAAGTATTTCCCTCTAATTTTGTTAAAATAAACTAATTATCAAAAATATTCATTAATATACCAAAAACACTCATCATTAAACGCCAAAGAATCATGAAAAAGTTAATAGTTTTGGCAAGCATGCTCACGATAGCGAGCTTTGCCAGTATAGCCCAAGACCTTCATAAAAATGACCCTGGCTATAATATCAATAACTATAAACATTCCAACAAAGCCTCTTACGCAGCAAAGAAAAAAACTGCAACAATTGAGGTTTCTGAGAACGTTATTGTAAATAGAAACTATAAACAAATGGCTAATAAATCCGTAGAGAAAGCCGTGGAAATAATCAGAACAGAGCCCAGAGAAGTATATTTAATCCGACAAAACTATAAAATGCCTTTTGGTACATTCAAAAAAGAAGTACCCATAAAAGTTGATACAATTAATATTGAAGATTAAATTGATTTAGAAATCTTATTAAATATGAACAAACGCATTTTAGTAGTAGAAGACGAACTAAAAGTAGCCACTTTTATTAGGAAAGGACTGCAAACGCAATCTTTTGAGGCAGAAATTGCTTCTGATGGTAAAGAAGCTCAGCAACTATTTTCAGAAGGGAATTTTGACCTCGTAATTTTGGATTTGAATCTTCCCGATATGAGTGGTTTAGACGTTTGTTCATATATTAGGGAATCCAATGTTCATGTTCCAATTCTAATGCTCACCGCTTTAGGAACCATGGCTGACAAACTTACGGGCTTTGAAGTGGGTACGGACGATTACATGGTAAAACCCTTTGACTTCATGGAATTATTAGTCAGAATAAAAGCCCTTTTAAAGCGTTCGCAGGAAGCACCTTTAGTGTTTGAAAAATTGCAAGTAGCTGATTTAGAGTTAGATTTGGAAGAAAAAGTGGCTCGCCGAGGGGGAAAGGTTATAGATTTGACTGCCCGTGAATTTAATCTTTTAGAATACCTTATGCGTAATCGTGGGCGGGTGGTCTCAAAGGTGGATATTGCCGAAAAAGTATGGGATATTAATTTTGATACAGGTACAAATTTTATTGAAGTTTATATCAATTATCTTAGAAATAAGGTTGATAAAGGCTTTTCAAGTCGTTTAATACATACTGTTGTAGGGATGGGGTACATGTTGAAAAATAAGTAATTGTCTTCGTTGTGGGATGTTCGTGATTCAATGTTCGGTAAAACAACATTACGAATCTCGAAAACCGAACATCGAACATCAAAAACCGAATATCGAAATTATGACCATCCGAACCCGACTTACTCTCCTATTTGCCAGCATTGTTTCTACCTTGTTAATTGCCTTTTGTATAGCCATCTATCTGCAAAACGATTTTCATCGTAAAACGGAGTTTCAGAATCGTTTGCGTGAGGAAGCTCTTACATCGGCAGAAATTCTTTTTGGAAAAGATGATATCAGCCCTGATTTGTTGAAACTAATGGATAAAAATAGGATGACAGTTTTGCCCGAAGAAGAAATTATTATTTATAATGCTGATAATAAAATTGTTTATGAAAGTGGTACCGACTATTTAGCTATTGAAAACACTACTTTGAAACAAATTCGACAAGAAAAGGAAGTATTTTTTCAACAGAAAAATAGAGAAGTTTTAGGGTTAATTTTTAGAAATACCAATCAAGAGTTAGTGGTAGTAGCATCGGCTTATGATAAATATGGTTTCAGCGAACAGCGAAATCTGGGCTTTATGCTTATTTTTGGTGGTTTACTTATGATTATTATCGTCTGTGTGGCGGGTTGGTTTTTTGCGGGAAGATCATTAAAACCAATAAAAAAAATCATTAAAAAAGTTGATAATATAGGAGCTTCACAACTTAATATTCGTCTTGATGAAGGCAATAAAAAAGATGAAATTGCCCAACTTGCCCAACGCTTCAATAGAATGCTTGATCGTTTGGAAAAAGCGTTTAAACTACAACGTTCCTTCGTATCGCACGCATCACATGAGTTACGTACTCCCTTAACTGCTATCACGGGGCAAATTCAAGTTTCACTCCTTGCAAATGACGACCCTCAAGAACTCAAAACTATGATTCAGTCGGTTCTGGAAGATGTTCAGCAACTTAACCGCCTGACAAATAATCTTTTAGATTTTACCAGTATTGATTCAGATGATAATATAATCAAGCGTACGAAAGTAAATGTGGCGGAAATTATTTGGCAAATCAGAAGTGAAATACTTAGAAAAAATCCCCATTATGAGATAATTACTAAATTAGAAATTTCGCCCGATCTCCTGACCGAAGTTCATGCCAATGAAGAGTTACTCTATTTAGCTTTGTTAAATTTAATAGAAAATGGTGTAAAATTCTCCCCTAACAATCATGTTGATGTTGTACTGAAAGCTAATACTCAGAAAATTATGATTTCATTTCATAACGGAGGCACACCCATTCCTGCGGGAGAATTATCCAAAATTTTTGAACCCTTCAAGCGTGGTTCAAATGCACGTAACATCAAAGGACATGGCGTAGGGCTATCTCTCACCAAACGAATTATTCAACTTCATGATGGACAAATAACCGTACAATCATCTGAAAGTGAGGGAAATACATTTTTTGTAGTTTTGCCCAGAGCATAAATAGTAAATTATGATTAGCATTCTACCACTAATTATACTTAAGCATTTTGCAAACTTGAATTAAAAATCCATGGTTTTTCAAAATGTCAATGAAGGAGTAATTAATACAATTTGAGCAATGCTTAAGTTTTTTCAAATAATTGATATTCAGTCATTTGAAGCAATAATCACTAATTACTAATCACCAATTACTAATTAATATGAATCCAATACTTTAAGGGGAAATTCAAACTACATGAAAAAGCCTAATATGTCACCCATAGAATACGCAAAAATGATTTTAGAGAAAGTCAGTTTTGAACCCCGTATCTTTAAAAAGGAATTAAGAAAAGCCCTTAAGCAATCTTCTAAGCAAGAATTTGAACATTTGATGACTTGGTGTAAAGAAAAATTTAGGAGAAAAAACACTCATTAAACCTATAAAATTGAACTGTAATCCTTAAATTATGCCGTTTTGTCCGATAAATGACTTTAAACACTCTTGGCAAGTTGTTTGTTTGTATTATTATTCTAAACTTGATAAATCAATTGGCACGATTTCTTTGTAAATTAATTATCATGTTTTACTTTTATAGGAGATGATACTTCACAGCAATTATGGAAGAACAAGAAGAAATCCAAGTAACTCAAACCTATTCAGACCTCGAAAAACATAGTGTTTTTGAGAAAGAATTCATGCCTCACATAGATTCTATGTACAATTTTGCCTTTAGGTTAACTAATGATGAAGATGATGCAAATGACCTTGTGCAAGATACATACCTCAAAGCATTTAGATTTATCAACTCTTTTGCCCAAGGAACACATGCTAAAGCATGGCTATTTAGGATTCTGAAGAATAGCTTTATCAACGATTTTAGAAAAAAATCGAAAGAACCATCAAAGGTTGATTATCAGGAAGTTGAGACTACTTATAATTCAGAAGAGGATGCAGAAACTAATCAGACAGTAGATTTAAGGGCTGAATCGGTACAGGATTTAATTGGTGATGAAATTGCCAATGCCCTCAATGCTTTGCCTGTAGATTTTAGAACTGTTATTATTCTTTGCGACGTAGAAGGCTTCACCTACGAAGAAATGGCAAAGATTTTGGACATACCCATTGGTACGGTTCGCTCACGTTTGCACCGTGCCAGAATGTTACTAAAAGAAAAATTAAAATCTTATGCCAAATCTCTTGGATATGATGTAAATGCTGACACTTTGGCAGAACATTAATCGTCTTTATTGAACTTTTATAAAAAAATAAAGGTTTACATAAAATTTTGTTAAGCTTTTAAAGTTCTTTTTGGTGGATAAATTAAACAAATATATTTTTTGTAAGGATTGGAATTATTTTTAAAAACGTCCTGTTTACTAACTACTTATAGGTTTGATAGGACAATCCATTATACAAACAAGATAATTGCTTAATATAAAAACAAAATGGTTTTCGAGGCTGAGAAGATTCAAAAAAAGACATCGTGCGAGCATAAAGCAGAATGCATGAAATTAGTTCAACTGATTGTGGATAATCAGGCAACTGATGAACAAATTGTTCAATTTGAGAAAAATATGTCTCACTGTTTACCTTGTGAACAGGGATATGAGTTAGAAAAATGTATTAAGGAAACGATGCAATTAAGATTGGAGAAAAAGTGTGTTCCCATGAGTCTCATTGATTGTATTAAGCAGAAAATCAGCGCTTTGTAAGATTACGAATTTAAAAGTATAGCATATACAATTTTTAAAAGGTTATTAAGTACATCGTTTTGACGATTTATACTTAATAACCTTTTATTTTTGTAATAGTTTTGAGAGATGATTATGGATTAAATATACCTGAAGATTAATCCATTCATTCACTCATTCACTCTTTTACTCATCGTATAATCTTGGAAAACGGAAAACTTATCATCTTCTCTGCCCCTTCTGGTTCGGGCAAAACTACCATTGTCAAGCATCTTTTGGCAAATAACGACAACTTGGGCTTTTCTATCTCGGCTTGTACTCGTGACAAACGTGGGCGGAATGAAAAAAATGGTCAAGATTATTACTTCATGACTCCCGAAGAATTTAA
>JANPIG010000609.1:0-4007 GCA_031424875.1 Cytophagales bacterium | reverse complement strand
TTAAGTTGAAGCGTAACCGTCTTTTCATTTTTAAAAATAGGTGTTGAAGATACGGGTTTTGTGGTTTTGCAAGAGAAGAATAAAAAAGTAATCGTAAAGATTTGTAAAACCTTTACGATCGAAGACTGTGCGATATTTCTGTTAAACATTATTTTTTATTTGTTAATTTCTATGTGAATTAATGATTAAATTAATTGACTTGGGGAGTATTTATAAAAAAAACATTACCCCAAATCGTATATTTTTGTAATTGTATAAAATCAAGGAAATACTATGGATTTTATAACATTGCAAACAACAAAATTAACCTAAATTTTTGTTGATTGTGATGAACTTACAAATGTTTTGAAAAACAAATGGTTGAATTAGGTAAATGTTTTCATCAAATGAGTTCATTAAGAGGATTGCATTATTACTAAATTTAGAGTCCTTACAAAGCCTAAAACTGATGATGAGGCTCTTCTCAAACAAGCATATTTTTAAATTGTGGATGAACAAAAAATATGAAATTATACTTATTTAACGTAAGTTCGTAACCTTTAAAAATTAGTATATCTGTAAATCCAGCTTAGATTTGAGATGCTATTTAAATCCTTACTATTTTAAAAAAAGGAATATTTTTCTATTATGATACAGATAAAATCAAGTTTGAAAAAGAGTTTTTAAAATTTATGAAAACATTAGTATGAAAGAAATTAAAGCCATAATTGAAACTTACGATACCATTGATAAAGAAAAAAACCAAGCTGCTTTAGCTACGGTTGTGCGGGTAGAAGGTTCGTCATATAGGCGAACAGGGGCACGAATGTTGGTAATGGATGATGGCGTTTGGGTGGGCGGAATTAGTGGAGGCTGTCTTGAGGGGGACGCCCTAAAGAGAGCAAGATTTGCCATAACTCGCTCAGAATCTACTTTAATAACCTATGATACCACTGAGGACGACGAACATCAAATAGGGGTTGGCTTGGGTTGTAATGGAATTATTGATGTACTTTTTACGCCAATTGATTATAATTCTAAGAAAAATCCTATTGAGATTTTAAAGACTTGTATGGAATCAAGACGTAAGACGCATATCTTGATAACCATCACAGGATTAAAAAAGATTAACGTTGAAAATCTGAAAGCTGGTGATGTTATTGAATATACGGGCTTAGAAAGTTTAAACTATATTCAAGACGAAGAAATAATTAAACAAATTTATGATGCTGTTGAAAACCAAATTTTAATAGGGAAATCTGCCCCCTTAAAATTTAATTTGGAACATGGAGGAAAAGTAGAGATTTTTATCGAAATTTTACCCCCTGAAATTCACATAGTTTTAATGGGAAATCAATACGACGTTTATCCGTTGACCAGATTATCAAAGGAAATGGGTTGGCGAGTAACCATTGTAGCAAATCCTCTGAAAGTAAACAATAAAATTTCGAGAATTGCCGACGAGATTGTGCCTCCTGATAGTTTTATGAATATACTTTTTGATAATCATACTGCCCTTATATTGATGGCACACGATTATAAAACGGATAAATATAATCTGCCGAAAGTCTTAAAAACGAATGTCCCTTTCATTGGGATGTTAGGTCCCCGAGTTCGTTCGGAGAAGATTTTTACAGAATTATCAGCAGAAGAAATAATTATTTCAGAAACTGATTATGAAAGAATTCACGCTCCTGTAGGCTTAGATATTGGAGCCGTTTCACCCGAAGAAATTGCCTTATCTATTATTGCAGAAATTAGAGCTTCCTTTTCAAACCGTGAGGGCAACTTTTTGCGGCTTCGGCAAACAACGATTCATGAGCGTGATAAGTAAAATTTATAGTATTCCAATAAACCGAGCAATTATTAGGACAATTCTAAAATTTAAAATATTTTTTTACTTAAATTAACTTTTACACCATAGGTTCTTGCTGGGTTAAACAATGAAAACTGCCCTGTCCCCAAATAATATCAGTGGCATCTAAGCCAATAACGGGACGGTCTTTGAAACATTGTGTGAGAATATCCAAAGCAATATCATCATTTTTGCATTGATAGGTTGGAACAATAACGCCCGCATTGCAAATTAAAAAGTTGGCATAAGAACCTGGCGTTCTGAAATCGTCAATTACTACGGGGTCTGGCATTGGTAATTCAATGATATTCAAGGATTTACCGTTCAACAAACGCATCTTCTTCATGAGATTTAGATTGTCATTCAATACCTCATAATTTTCATCTTGCTTGTTATATTCAACTGCTGCCACGATGGTATCTTCGTTCACAAAACGGGCTGTATCGTCAATATGTCCATCGGTGTCATCGCCCACGATGCCATCATTTACCCACAAAACTTGCTCTACTCCGTAATAATCACACAAATATTCTTCGATTTGAGCTTGGTTTAAATGTGGATTTCGATTCGGATTTAATAAACACGAACGGCTGGTTAATACCGTCCCTGCACCATTGAAATCTACCGAACCGCCTTCCATGATAATATTGGGCGTAACGTAGTCTAAACCACGATATTGAGCGATTTTTACGGGCAAATTGTCATCATCACCAAAGGGTGGATATTTGCCTCCCCAAGCGTTATAACCCCAATTTACAATCATCCGTTTTTGGGTTTCTGGATTAATCAAAAAGGCGGGGCCATGATCTCTGCACCAAGCATCGTTGGTAGGATTCACCAAGATTTCTATTTGATTTTCGTCAATATCATATCGTGGTAACTCATTCAAAATGAAGGTTTTAAGTGTATCATTATTTACATTAAGACATACTTTTTCACCTTTAGAAATTGCTTTGATAAACTGAAAATATTGAGGGTACATTTTCGCTAATTTATCGCCTTGCCAAGAGTGGTCATTGTGCGGAAAAGTGAGCCATGTAGCCACGTGTGGGTGCCATTCGGCAGGAAAGAAAAAACCTTGTTGTTTGGGAGTCATTTGGATTTCAGATTTCGGAATTTCGAGTGCGGATTTAACTATTTACAATTTTCTTTTAACTTAAAAACTAACTTTCCCTCGGTTTGCTTTTTTCTCTGAAATCTTCTTTTTAGATTCCAATCTTTTGGCAATCATAGCGACGGTTGGTTTTACTTTTAATCTTTTTTTAGGAATAAATAATGCCTTTTTCAGAAGGTCTTGGAACTTTTTGATGACTGTATTTTTGTTACGTAACTGCGTTCTTTCTTCTTGCGAAACAATGATGAGTTCACCTTCTGAATTGATTTGATTCTTTAATTTTTCTTGAATTAATGCCTTTTGAGTATCATCTAACAAGCTGGAAATCAACACATTGAAACGCAATTCAACTTTGGTTGAAACCTTATTCACATTCTGTCCTCCTGCTCCACCACTGCGTGAGGCTTGGAATTGAAATTCAGGGGTGAAATCTTGGGCGAGGGTTTCGGTTAAAGTCATTTTATGTTCGTATTTTTATACAAAGTTAAGGTGAAAATTTATAATGTACCACAGGCTTTAGCCTGTTTGGAATCCGAAACAGGCTAAAGCCTGTGGTACGTCACATTTTGCGAAAAATCATTCACATAGACATGGACGCATTTTATGCCTCCGTAGAGCAACGGGACAATCCTGATTTGTGGGGAAAACCCGTAGCTGTGGGTGGCTCTCGTGAGCGTGGCGTGGTGGCGGCTGCCAGTTACGAGGCGCGAAAATATGGTGTGCATTCGGCTATGCCGGGTATGGTAGCGGCACGTTTGTGTCCGCATTTGATTTTTGTAAGAGGTAATTATGAGCAATACAAAATAGTCTCACTTCAAATCCGAGAAATTTTTGAAGAATACACAGATCTTGTTGAACCCCTCAGTCTTGATGAAGCGTATTTGGACGTAACGGAAAATAAAAAAAATATAGAATCTGCCACTCAAATTGCAGAAGAGATTAGGACAAAAATTTTTGAAAAAACACAATTGACCGCTTCGGCAGGCGTATCATTTACCAAATTTCTAGCAAAAACCGCTTCGGGATTTAAAAAACCGGATGGCATAACAGTCATCAAAC
>JANPIG010000608.1:0-1389 GCA_031424875.1 Cytophagales bacterium | reverse complement strand
AACCGTTACAGCAGCGATATTCATTGGAACAGTTGCAGCAATTGTATCAAATATTGCAGCCCATTGGAGAGCAAATTCTAAGTTAGATGATACACTTGATGTTTTTCCTTGTCATGGCGTTGGTGGAATGGTGGGAATGGTTATGACAGGTATTTTTGCTAATGGTGCTGTAAACAGTGTAGTTACTGCAGAAGGTGCAAAAGGAAATGGTCTGGCTTTTGGTGAAACTGCATTATTCTTAGAGCACATACTTGCATTGGTAATAGTATCAGCGTTTGCTTTTGGAATGTCATATTTCTTATTATTTGTTACGGATAAAATTATTCCTTTGCGTGTAACTGAAGAAGAAGAAAGAGTAGGATTGGATATTTCTCAACACGATGAGTCGTTGATGGAAGCCTAAAAATAGCAAAACATGACCACAAGTAATGGTTCTTGTGGTTTTGTTTCAGAAAGAAAGCCCTCAGATTCTATCAGAGGGCTTTTTATTTTTGTAGCACGGAAATCCGTGCTGTGTATTGGAGTTCGATTCACGGAACAGATTTCCATGCTACTTAAATTGAACTAAATTATTATAACTGAATGTTCTAACTTTGACATTAAAATTTTTAACAAAAAACAAAAATAAAATGGGAAAATATGTGGTAGCCACTGATGAAAATTTTCAGGAGCTAATTAATTCAGATAAACCAGTGTTGGTAGATTTTTGGGCAGAATGGTGTGGACCTTGTAAAATGATTGGACCAATCGTTGAGGAATTAGCAGGTGATGTAGAGGGTCAGGCAATTGTTGCTAAAATGGATGTAGATGCCAATTCAACAGTTCCCTCTACTTTAGGAATTCGTTCAATACCAACCTTGATGATTTTCAAAAATGGTGAATTGAAAGAAAGATTAGTAGGAGGAAATATCCCAAAAGCAGTTTTATCTCAAACACTTTTGAAGCACGCATAGTGCAGTAATTAGTCGAGCGGTGAACCGCTATTAATGAACAATTAAAAGTTTTATAAAACTATTAGTTGTTCATTTTTTTATATACTTTCCAATATAATACAACAAGCTTTTTTAACTTCTTCTTCTGTAATAATCAATGGTGGAGCAATTCTCATAGAATTATCGCAAAACAAAAACCAATCCGTAATGACTCCCTTTTTAATGGCACGGTCAATAATTGGTTTTAAAATATTAAAATCTTCAAATTCAACCGCCATCATCAACCCTTGATTTCTGACTTCCTTTATTTTGGGATGTATCAACAAGTCTTTGAAAATCTGAGCCTTATGATTTACTTTTTCCAACAAATTTTCTTCCAAAATAACATTGAGAGTTGCCAGCGAAGCGGCGGCACTGACGGGATGTCCGCCAAAGGTTGTAATATGTCCTAAGATGG
>JANPIG010000607.1:0-1910 GCA_031424875.1 Cytophagales bacterium | reverse complement strand
CGAACATCCCAATAATAAACTTCTGACGATAGCGAGTGAGAGTATTTTTTTTTCATAATTAGTATTTTTTTAGCTATGAAAAACAAAGCTATGTCCTTGATTACGAAATATTTATTAATTAGAAGTCAATAATTGTTAATAGAATGTCAAAGTAATTATTATCGTTATTTAAGCAAATAATTAGTCAATATACATTCATGTAAAAACTATTATTTTCTGTTGTGTTTCAATATTTTTCACATATCTTGCAAAAAATTAATAGTCTATAACAATCAAATCGCACTGCATGGAAATCAAAAATCTACCAGCTTCAAGTCCAATTAACGTCTCAATTAAAATAGTAAGTCTTCTCGGAAAAAAATACCTTTTGTTCCCCGACCAATCAAAAACTATTCGTGTGCTTGTAAAAGACATTGTTCGCTTAGAAGGTGTTCGTAATTATACTCTTATTCATCTAAGAAATGGTACTACTATGCTCAGTTCAAGGACTTTAAAGGTGTATCAAGCTGTACTTTCAGAGGTGGGATTTGTACGAGTGCACCGAGCCCATCTTATTAATTTGCACTGTATGAAGCATTATGATGAATTGGAATTAACATTTGCCGTGATGCAAAATAAAGACCAAATTACTATTTCCAGAAGAAAAAGAAAGGAATTTCAAGATAGGATAGCGTTGCAGTAAGTTATTGGTGTTTAGTTACTGGTTATTAGTTTTCCATGACTAATGCTTATCAAGAAATTAGGTAATGTTTTTTATAGCATTACAAATACTAATTTTAAACAGGATTTATGAATTGTGAATTAATTTTGCATAAAAATTTTCGGAATTATAAAGAATTTGGCAATTCGCCCTTCCAATATCCATAGCGAGGGTTTTAAAACCCTCACTATGGATATTGGAAGGTTTTTGTTCTTGGAATTAGCCTTTGTGCCAAATAGTTTATAGTTCCGAAAATTTTTTACGAAAATTTTACTCATAACGAAATGCGTTTTTTCATCATACATCTGCCTTCTATGCGTGCCAATGGTATGGCTTTATTTCCCTTTCTTTTGGTGAAACATAAGTCGCCTTCAAAGGTGCTGATAAACCATGAACATATTCATTTCAGACAACAAATAGAACTCCTTATTTTACCGATTTATATTTGGTATGCCCTTGAATATCTGATACATAGACTGCGTGGAAAAACTCCAAATCAAGCCTACCGAAACATCAGTTTTGAAAAAGAAGCCTATGCCAACGATGATGATTTGCAGTATTTAGGAAAGAGAAAATTATGGGCGTTTTGGAAATATGTTCAACAGTAAAAGGTGAACGGTTCACGGTAAACGGAAAGATAATCCCGACCAAGCTGTTTTGGCAAATACTAAATTAAACGCCATTCAACCATATATCAATTTAGGAGCGTGGCTATATTCAAGACATTTTTATTTAGGACTTTCAGCTAATCAATTACTTTTTGATAATTTTAATTATACTAATAAAGATCAAGCCGTCAGTTCCTATTCTTGGCTTGGCACCACCTATCCACATTATTTCCTAACGGCAGGGCTAAGATTTGAGCCCAACGAAGAATGGGCAATCATCCCCTCAGCCCTCATCAAAAGAGTTAGTCAAGCTCCCATGAGTTTTGATGTAAATGTAAAGGCAATTCATAAAGATCGTTTTTGGTTTGGAGCGTCATATCGTCATAAAGATGCTGTGGTGGGGCTTTTGGGCGTCAATATTAGTTCATTTATCAATTTGGGTTATTCGTATGATTACACCCTTTCAAGTTTGAATGAAAGGTCAAAGGGATCTCATGAAATAGTAGTAGGAATTATGTTGAACAACCGTCACCGTATTGTTTGCCCACAGAATAATTGGTAGATATTCGATGTTTGATGTTACCGGCGGTCGATTAGTACCT
>JANPIG010000606.1:0-2036 GCA_031424875.1 Cytophagales bacterium | reverse complement strand
GCGACTGAACATTGCCCTCTTTTGTATAATCAATTAATAAAGCATCTTTAAATCTTTTCTTCTGAATTTCAAGAAAATCATCTACAAATTGGAGTTCTTCTTTCAGACCCACCTCATCTTGTTGCATAGTTTTGCTGGTAGCATAGCGCATCATATCAGCAAACTGAATTATGGTATCACCTACGCCTCCAGGAACTTTGCGTACAAGTTCGTAAATCATATTTAAGGTATTAAACAAAAAATGAGGATTAATCTGCGACCGTAAAAAGGTGTATTCTGCCTGAGCCTTTTCCTTTTCCAAAAGAGCATTACGGTCTTTTTCTTTGCCAATTTCTATTTGTTGTTGAATAACTCTTTGAGCAAAACTGTAGCCAAGTGCATAGATAATAAAAGTGCTGGCTTGAAGAATACTTTTAGGAATTATTTTACTTAAAATAGGTATATCATTTGGAGAATTTAGGTTCAACATTTTGAACACATAAAATTCAATTAAATACGTGTAAAATATATACCCAATAATACCACTGATAAAAATCAATAACAGAATATATAATTTTTTAAAGTCAATAACATAGATTGAAAAAAAATAGACAATGTAATAAAATATTAAGACATCACCAATTCTGTGCAATATTGTCTGCCCAACGAAACCAATAGAAATAGGTATATCAAAAAAAAATTTTAATAAAGAACTATAATAGACAGTATAGATAACCCAAACAAAAAAATGAATTTTGAAGACTTTATTAGAAAAAAAATGTTTTGTCATATGATTTATAGGTAAATTTTTATTCAAAAAATATTTTCGGAATGATTTTTGAAGGGTGTGTTTATATTAATTAGGCTGTTAATCAATTAGTTAAGAAAATTTCATATTTAGCCTTTAAATTCCTTTGCAACTTTGTATTAGAAATAAATTTTAAAACTTCATAAAAAATATAATCATGAAAGCATCAAATGTATCACAAAAATTATCGGTAATCAAGTCAACTGTTTCAAATTTTAATTCTATAAAATGTAATCAAGAAACAATTTTAGTTACTTGGAGAGCAAATCAAGAAACAATATTAGTTACTTGGTAATTCAGTACACTATGTGTTCAATTCACATACTGTAAAGCTACTATAAAAAAAGATTCACTTTACTTGAAAATTCGAAAATTTATCAAGCAGAGTGAATCTTCTTTAATCAATCAATCAATACCTTCTATTCTTCTTCACCATCATCTACAACATTTGGCTCTTCGGTATCAACTAAGGCAGTTTCATCGCCTTTAATTTTGTCTTTAATCCGTTGTTCAAGAATGCCTAATAATTCTGGATTATCTTTCAACATTTCTTTCACCGCATCACGACCTTGACCTAAACGGTTAGTTTCAAAACTAAACCATGAACCTGATTTTTTCACGATTTCCATATCAACCGCTAAATCTAAAACTTCACCTGCTTTGGAGATACCTTCACCATACATAATGTCAAATTCAACGACTTTAAACGGAGGTGCTACTTTGTTTTTCACAACCTTTACACGTGTGCGGTTCCCCACAACACTATCACCATCTTTGATTTGACCAATACGACGAATATCTAAACGAACTGAAGCATAGAATTTAAGAGCGTTACCACCCGTAGTTGTTTCTGGACTTCCAAACATTACGCCAATTTTATCACGCAACTGGTTAATAAAAATACAGCAACAACCTGTTCTATTAATAACCCCCGTAAGTTTACGTAATGCCTGAGACATCAAACGAGCCTGTAAACCCATTTTTGAATCACCCATATCGCCTTCTAATTCCGCTTTTGGAACCAATGCTGCAACCGAGTCAATCACACAAATGTCAATGGCACCCGATGAGATTAATTGCTCAGCAATTTCGAGAGCTTGTTCTCCATTATCAGGCTGTGAAATAAGCAATTGACTAACATCAATGCCCAGTTTCTCAGCGTAAGATTTATCAAAAGCGTGTTCTGCATCAATAAAAGCTGCCAAACCACCTGCTTTTTGTGCCTCTGCAATACAGTGCATCGTCAGAG
>JANPIG010000605.1:0-2332 GCA_031424875.1 Cytophagales bacterium | reverse complement strand
CGCTAATGTACCAAGATTAGTACCCAATTGGACAGCTCCCATTATGATTGGTCGTCATGCTTTTGGAGATCAATACCGTGCAACTGATTTTGTAGTAAATGGACCAGGAAAACTGACCATGAAGTTTGAAGGTGCTGATGGAACTGTACAAGAATTTGATGTTTATGACTTCAAATCAAGCGGTATCGCAATGGGTATGTATAACGTAGATGAGTCTATCCGTGGTTTTGCCCATTCTTGTTTCAAAATGGCTTTGAGCAAAGGCTGGCCTCTTTATTTATCAACCAAAAATACCATCTTGAAAAAATACGATGGTCGTTTCAAGGATATTTTTGAAGAAATTTTCCAAGCTGACTATAAGGCAGATTTTGATGCCAAAGGAATCGTTTATGAACACCGCTTAATTGACGACATGGTGGCTTCTGCCTTGAAATGGAACGGAAATTTTGTATGGGCTTGTAAAAACTATGACGGAGACGTTCAATCTGATACCGTTGCACAAGGTTTTGGCTCATTAGGTTTGATGACTTCCGTTTTGATTACGCCAGACGGAACTGTAATGGAAGCAGAAGCAGCACACGGAACGGTTACACGTCATTATCGTGATCACCAAGCGGGTAAACCAACTTCAACAAATCCTATAGCATCTATCTTTGCATGGACTCGTGGATTGGAATTTAGAGGTAAATTAGATGGCAATGCTGAGTTGATTAATTTCTGCCAAACTTTGGAAAGAGTTTGTGTTGAAACCGTTGAATCAGGCAAAATGACGAAAGATTTAGCTGTTTGTATTCACGGAAATAAAGTAAATCACGGTGAACATTATTTATATACCGAAGAGTTTTTAGCGGCTTTGGATGATAATTTGAAAGCAGCATTAGCTTAAATTTGATAATAAGATATTCGTTACTGGTTATTATAAAAGCCCTCTAATTTTAGGATTAGAGGGCTTTTTATTTGCTCATTAATTTTTCAGATTTAAAAAAATAGAATTGTATTTTTTGTAGAATTGACTTTTTACACAAAGTATAAAAAAGGAACTAAATCATCATTGAATACAATGGGTTGGTCGTGTTTTTGATTAATTATTTATGTTTCCTATGAAAGAATGGTAACTTTAGGGGCTATTTTTTATTCAAGATAAAATTGTACTATAATTAGTCGTAAAAGTATCATATCTAAATAAGTTAATCCAAAATCATGAAAAAATCTTTTCTTATTATCGTATTTTTTCTCCTAAATTTCTGTTCAAAATCACAAACAGCTGAACTTGCTAAAATTAGTGTAAAGGGCAATAATTTTGTAACCGCTGATGGCAAAGTTTTTATTTTTAGGGGTCTAAATACCAGCGACCCTGATAATTTATCAAGGCTTGGACATTGGAACAAAGCCTATTTTGAAGAGATGAAAGCATGGGGTGCCAATATTGCCCGTTTCCCCGTTCATCCAACCGCTTGGAGAAAACATGGCAAAAAAGAATACTTGAAAATGCTTGATGATGGCGTTCAGTGGGCAAAAGAATTGGGTATTTATGTTATTATTGATTGGCATTCTATTGGCAATCTTCGTACTGAAATGTATCAGTCTGATATGTATGAGACTACTCAGAAGGAATCTTTTGAGTTTTGGCGAACGATGTCCAATCATTTTAAGGGTAACAATACGGTTGCCTTTTTTGAATTATTCAACGAACCTACCGTTTACAATGGGCAATTAGGGACTTGCTCATGGAAAGATTGGAAAGGCTTAATGGAAGAGACAATCGGTATTATTCGTGCCAATGGAGGTACGGCTATTCCACTGGTAGCGGGGTTCAATTGGGCTTATGACCTTACTCAAGTGGCGACAGACCCTTTAAAAGCAGAAGGGATTGGATATGTTTCGCACCCTTACCCTATGAAGCGCCAAAAGCCTTGGGAAGACCAATGGACTAAAGACTGGGGATTTGTAAAAGATAAATATCCCTTAATTCTCACTGAAATTGGTTTTAGCGGACCCGAAGAGCAAGGGGCTCATGTTCCAGTAATTAGTGATGAATCTTACGGTGAAGCCATTACTAAATATTGTGATGCCAAGGGAATCTCGTGGGTAGTATGGGTATTTGATGCTCAGTGGGCTCCCCGCCTATTCTCTGACTGGAATTATACCCCTACTCGGCACGGAAAATATTTCAAAAAAGCTCTCTTGGATAGAAAATAATGAATGATTTTTTTATTGAATTAAAGCGTTTGAACCGTCTAACTATCGTCTGATTACGGATTATGGATAACAATAGTCAGAGAATAGTCAGACGATTTACTACGCAGCCAGACGATGACTTCAATTTCAATAA
>JANPIG010000604.1:0-4261 GCA_031424875.1 Cytophagales bacterium | reverse complement strand
CTCAAAGGCATCACCATACATAGAAGTACGAGCCAGGACTGTCTTGCGATTTCCGTCATATTCCACCAATTTATCTAGTCCCATCTTACGAGCAACCACATTTAGCGATTCACGGCTCACCATTCTTGAACGAATTTCAGTCAGAAAACCTTCATCTTTGAAAGGAAATTTCTTAAATAAATATTCTGCCGTAACCATGCCTAAAACCGAATCACCTAAAAATTCGAGGCGTTCATTTGATTCTCTATATTCCTTCGAGACTGTCTCTTTCGCTACTGAAGAGTGCATAAATGCCAAACGATACAAATTAAGATTAGACGGATTTTCGCCTATAATGTGTTCGATGGCATTTTTCAGCTTTTTGTCTTTAGGGTCGCTGGAAAAAAAATCAAGTATTGGTGAAAGCATATTGGTCAGTGAACAGTTATCATTTATCAGTAAACAGTTATCAGTAAGCAATAAGTCATTTCACAACATTTGAATGTAATTAAAGAAAGTATTGGTAACTGATAACTATTTACTGATAAATGATAACTGAATTTATATTTTTCTAAAAATTACAGTTGCATTATGTCCTCCGAATCCAAAGCCGTTGCTTAAAGCTACGTTTATCTCACGTTCTTGGGCTTGGTTGAGGGTCAAATTCAATTTATTATCTACCTCTGGGTCTTCGGTGAAGTGATTGATGGTTGGTGGCACAATTCCATGTTGCATTGCTAAAATACACGCCACGGCTTCTACCGCACCAGCTCCACCTAACAAATGGCCAGTCATTGACTTAGTTGAGCTAATACTCATCTTATAGGCGTGGTCGCCAAAACAATCTACTATAGCTTTCAATTCCTGTGGATCTCCCAAAGGCGTTGAAGTTCCGTGCGTATTGATATAATCTACTTCTTCGGGTTTAATGCCAGCATCGTCCAAGGCATCTTGCATAGAGAGTAATGCACCGTAACCGTCTGGATGTGGAGCAGTGATGTGATAAGCATCCGAAGAAAATCCTCCACCAATAAGTTCGCAATAGATTTTTGCTCCACGAGCTTTGGCGTGTTCATATTCTTCCAAAATCAAAGCGCCCGCACCTTCCCCCACCACAAAACCATCACGGTCTTTGTCGTAAGGGCGTGAAGCTGTCTTGGGGTCGTCATTACGCTCTGACATCGCACGCATGGCGGTAAATCCACCTACGCTGGCAATGGTTACAGCGGCTTCTGAACCGCCCGTTACGCAGATATTTATCCTACCCAACCGGATGTAATTGAAAGCATCAATAATAGCGTTATTGGCTGATGAACACGCAGATACGGTTACATAATTTGGTCCACGAAAACCATGACGAATCGAAATATTACCTGAAGCCGAGTCAGCAATCATTTTAGGAATAAAGAAAGGATTGATTTTGGGCGTTCCATCACCTTTTCCAAAGTAAATCATTTCTTCTTCAAAAGTTTTCAAACCGCCAATACCTGAACCCCAAATTACACCTACTTTATTTTTATCAATCGTTTCAAGATCAAGACCTGAATCCTTAATAGCTTCGTCAGACGCAACTACGCCATATTGCGTAAATTGATCCATTTTACGAGCATCTTGACGGGGAATAAATTGCGTAACATCAAAGTTTTTCAGTTCGCAAGCGATGCGTGTACGGAATTTTTCAGAATCAAATTTTGTAATATGGTCGCAACCACTTACGCCATTTTTTAAGCCTTCCCAGTATTCAGGGATAGTATTTCCGATGGGAGTCAAGGCTCCAATGCCCGTAACGACTACTCTTTTAAAACTCTTCATGAGGATTTTTAATAGTGCTTTAAGCTACCAGTTATTAGCTGTTGGCTTTCAAAATTATAATTTTAGACTGCCTATTGCATGTGTTGTATAGCTTAATGCGTATTGCCAACAAATTAAAAATGTGCTAATTTGATATAAAATTACGATTCTTTTAAAGGAATTATAATTTTACTTACAAATTAGCACATAGAGAAGTTTGGATTACTTGCCGTTTTCTTCAAGATATGTGATAGCCTGTCCAACTGTTTGGATATTTTCAGCCTGATCATCTGGAATTGATACATTGAATTCTTTTTCAAATTCCATGATTAATTCTACTGTATCTAATGAGTCTGCACCCAAATCGTTTGTGAATGAAGCCTCTGGAGTAACTTCTGCTGCATCAACGCCTAATTTCTCGACGATAATACTTTTTACTTTTTCTGCAATATCTGCCATTTTAGAATGAATTTTGATTAGAAAAACGGTGCAAAGATGATGATAAAAATTAGATAATCAAACATTTTTTTACTTCCGTATCACTATGAAAAGATTTGTGTTAATTTTTCTAAGAATTTTACTAAAAACAAAGGGAAGCGGCTCCTAAAAGTCCAGCATCATTACCCAAAGTTGCCTTGGTGATGGTCAGTCCGTCAGCATGATATTTAGTAAGCCAATATGATAATGTACGCTTCATGGATGGCAAAATATAATCAAAGGATGCTGACAATCCTCCACCTACTAAAATATGATTAATGTCTAAGATTGCTACTAAATGACAAAGACCCTCGCCCAATAACTCTCCTACTTTATCAAAAATTTGAAGAGCTAACACATCCCCTTCTGAAGCGGCAGCTACCAGACCCGTAGTTGTAATCTCCTCTTCATCAAGCAATTGTGACTTTCCAATGTATGATTTACGCATAGCATAAGCCATTTCCAAAAGGTCATTTTTACCAATGTTCCTCTCTAATACTTTTCCATTTGCTGAAGGAGTATGCCCAGGTTCCATGGCGTTTCCACGTCCTCCTGTAAATACTTTTTTACCAATAATGGCGGCTCCACCGACACCAGTTCCCAAAGTTATGAAAATATAGCTTTCTTCAATGCGTTCTTCACCAAAATAAAACTCACCTAAAGCCGCAGCATTGGCATCATTCTCTAAAAAAAAATCAACATTTGGAAAGCGTTTTTTTAGAATTTCAACCATCGGAATGTTATTCAATTCAGGAATTGCCGTGATTTCGATGGGTGTAGTCCTGGCTAAATTTATCATACCTGGCAAACCAATTCCTACTTTTGTAATATTCTTGTGTTCAATCAATTGGAGAGCAATGGCCTCGCCAAGACGCTCTTCAAAATGCCCTGATTTACGCCAACTTACACTATCATGGCTATAAAAATTAGAGATTTGTCCTGTTTCAGAATTTACAATACCCATTTTGACGTTTGTCCCGCCAATATCAATGCCTAAATATTCGGTTGCCATTGTTTAATTTTTGATTAACGAATTTTGTTATTGGTTACTGCCTGTAATTACTATTCTTACAAAATTAAAGGTTTATTTCCGAAACCTCAAATTCATTTCGATGTTCGTTTTCCGATACTTGTTGTTCGGTGACGATAAATTAAGTTGTTTGAGCTTATTATCAGAACCCGAACATCGAACAACGATTAGCCTTTTGCAGAATCATCATACTTCCCTCCCAATCCTGCTTTTTTTAGTTGTTCTACTATTTCAAAAACAGCGGGACAGACTTGAGTATTTGCCAACGTTAGGGGCAAAATACTGGCAACATTCTTACGGTCGGTATGCGGATATTCTCGGCAGGCTTTGGGTCGAAATTCGTAAATAGAACAGTAATTATCGTAACCCAGAAATGTACAAGGCGTTGTATTTAACACATAGTCTTGGTCTGAATCAAGATGTAAATGTTGCTTCACAAGCTCTGCGGGGCGAATTCGAAGGTGCTTAGCGATTCTATCAATATCAATGTCTGTAAATATCGGGCTGGTGGTTTTGCAACAGTTTCCACAGTTAAGGCACTCCACTTTATCAAAAACTTTTTCGTGAACAGGATGAAATTCTTGGTCTAAATTTTTGATTTTCTTATTTTTCAATCGGTCGAAAAACCGTTTATTTTCGTGGTATTTTTTACGGTTTTCTATATTAAATTCCGCAATATTTTCTTGAGTATATATCATAATTTCTCTTAAAACTAAAAAAGGTTCGGCAATTTACGAAAAAAGCCGAACCCTTTTGATAGATATAAAACAACTACCTATTAATAATTATTCTTTTAGTAATCGTGAAAAAATTATCTGTTCGGAGTCTTAACATATATTCCCCTTCAGGTAAACTGGTTAAATCTATTTTTTGTACATCATTAAAAACCGTTACAAATACCCTTTGAATCAATTCTCCTCGCAAACTATATACCTCTACGTTAGAGTTTTTCCAATCTATTTTTGAATCAATACTGAAAAGCCC
>JANPIG010000603.1:0-12043 GCA_031424875.1 Cytophagales bacterium | reverse complement strand
CACATCATACAAATCGCTCGCAGCATAAGTTAGCATACGTGATTTTAACGCTAAAGCCGAAGCCTTAGTAGCACGACCTTTTTGTAAAGTTTTACCATCTAAGAGCGTAGCTGCTTCATCAAGGTCTTTTACGATAAAATTTAGACATTCTTCATACGTATTACGAGCTGATAGAAAATCACTATCTGTCAGAGCAAATGCTTTATCAACTATTGGCACACCACCGTAGTAACGTACTAATTGATGATAGTAATAGGCTCTCATAAATTTAGCTTCTCCTGTTAAGCGCTCAACGATATTATTGGTATTAGGAAACTGTGGCTTGGCTAAATTTTGCAAAGCAAGATTACACGCTCTGATTCTTGAATACATATTACCCCAGACAATAGTACCATTAATCCAACCTGGGTCAGCGGGATTACTTCTGCCCTCTGTAATAGTTGTTATACCTCTTCCAGGGTGTGTAAAAATGGCCTCATCGGTCAATGAGGCTAACATTTGCTCATTAAAACCGCCAACTCCTAAACCTCCGTATAATTCACTTACAAAAGCCTCAGCTAAGGAAGCATCTCCCCAAACCACATTCTCAGATAATTGATCAAGAGGTTTGGTATCCACAAAGCTATCATTACAGCTTACCGTAAAGAGTGAAGCCACAATAAATGATAAGGTTATGTTTATATATTTTTTCATTGTTTTATTGTTCAAAATTTAATATTTAAACCTAAATTAAGTACTCTTGATTGAGGATAATATTGACCAGTACTACTTGCAGTTTCTGGATCAAACACTTTCAATTTATCAATAGTAAATAAATTGATACCACTGGCATAAATTCTCATACTGTTAAAACCTATTTTTTTACCAATTGACTCAGGAAGGCTATAGCCCAATTCAAAGTTTTTCAATCTAATATAGTCCGTACTTCTGAGCCAGTAAGTATTTCCGTTTGAATAATATTGATCTGAACGGTTAGCTATACGGGGGTGAGTATCACTGGGATTATCTACCGTCCATCTATTTTGATAAATATCGAGCAAATAATTACCAATATTACCCATTTCACCTGCACTTACATACTGCATTGCTCCAGCTGCTCCTTGAATCAATACTGTCAAATCAAAGTTTTTATATTGAGCGCCAAGATTAATACCTCCTTGAAAAAGTGGAAGTTGTGTGAAATCATTTCTTACTTGGTCGTCAGGTGTAATTTTCCCATCTCCATTATAATCTTTGTATTTCATATCTCCTGGTCTTAATTGTTTTACAACTGCCGAATAATCAAGCGTTTTAGAATCAATATCAGCTTGGTCTTTAAATACGCCATCGTAGAGATAAGCAACGAAGGTGTTCATAGGACGCCCCGTGCTTCTTTGCCAATCGGGCGCTCCTGGAGCTTCATCCCAAAACTCAATTCTATTTTTGGCATAACCTCCATTTATACTTACATTATATTTTAAATCCCCGATTTCATTGCGGTAGCCCAACGTAAAGTCAAATCCTCTATTTGAAACTTCACCAATATTCTGTGCAGGAAGTGTAATCCCCGTTGATTGAGGCACAGAGGCATTTTTGAACCAAAGGATTTTTGATCGATTATTATAAAAATAGTCAAATTCAAAACTTACTTTCCCTTTAAACAGCTGTCCTTCTAAACCGATATTTGAATTTGAGGCAACTTCCCAAGTGATATTTTCATTTGGCAAACGAGTTTCAAACAAAGTTTTCTGCTCGGCATCCCCTAAAATATAACTACGGAAACCATACGTTGAAAGGTATTGATAGGTAGCGGCAGTGTTTGAATTAGGAAGATTTACCTGGTCGTTACCTAATTGCCCCCACGAGCCTCTCAATTTCAAAAAGCTAATAGCGGGAAGTTCTTTCATAAAATTCTCTTCCGACATTACCCATCCTGCCAGTACGCCAGGGAAAAATCCATAGCGAGTTGCACTTGGGAATCTGTCTGAGCCATCATACCTCCACAAAAACTCAGCAAGATATTTTTCTTTGTAATTATAAGCCGCACGGCCAAAGTAATTGATACGAGCAGTTTCATAGCCACCACCACCATTGTTTCTTTCTAAGTCACCGCCCGCAAACATTTGGTCGAGTGCTGGTGAAATAAAGTAGCGTCTGAAAGCATTAAAGTTATCTCCATTAATAGTTTCTCTATTGGTTCCAGCCAAAATGGTAATATTATGGTTTTCAGCCAATTTAGCTTCATAAGATAACACACCACCCAGCAATACATTAAGTTGATCGTCATAGTTTTGAGTTAAGTTTGGCTCGGCAGGCCCTCGCTTGCTTGCCACTAACTTAGGCGTTGTGCCGTCCGCCTCAAAACCTGAACCTTGCTGATATAAAGTCCAAGGAATTTGCCAAAGTTTTCTGGTACCTAATCTTTTATCAATGGCGGCTGTTCCCGTAAACTTCAAGCCTTCAACCCACGGAATTTTTATATTTATGGCTCCATTTGTTTGAATATAATCTTGCTTTTGACGGTCATACCCTGACAAATCAGTAGTAATTACGACTGGGTTTTCGCCATTTTCAATATCAGGACCAGGAAGACCATTAGGCCAATAGGCTTGTTGCTGTGGTTTTCCTCTCATTTGCATCCTAAAAATGGCTCCTGCTGAACGAGTTGGATAATTACGGGCTTCTTCACGAAATAATAAGCCAACGTTTACATCAATGTATTTATTGATTTTTGCATCTAAATTTAGGCGAATATCATACTGTCGATAAGCCGTAGCAGATTTTTTGTAAAATCCATCCTGATTTTGATAGCCCAACGATGCCAGATATTTAACCGATTCAGTACCACCTGAAATCTGTAAATTATGCTGTATTTGGGGAGACCATGTTTTTAAAGTAGAAGCATACCAATCAGTGTTTGGATGCAACCAAGGGTCTGAGCCATCTTCGTATTGTTGAATATCTTTTGGCGTGAAAGGTGCTTTTCTGATTGAACCGTCAGGACGAGTATAAGACCCTGTTGTTTTGTAGGCAGTATTAGCCGCAGACCATTCATTTACTGGTAAACCATATATATCAAGGTCATTGAGCATACTGACATACTGGGCAGCGTTAGTCAATTTAGGAATTACAGTGGGTTGTGAAAATCCTTGATTTGCTGAGTACGAAAATACGGGCTTCCCTGTCTTTCCACGCTTAGTCGTAATTAAAATTACACCATTTGCCGCACGTGAGCCGTAAATAGCAGCCGACGCATCCTTCAAAACGGATACACTTTCGATGTCGTTTGGATTAATACGGTCGAGACCCCCTGCACGATTGGGAATACCATCAACCACAATGAGTGCATCGCCATTGTTGAGGGTGTTGGAGCCACGAATACGAATTGCTGAACCATCAGCTCCTGGCTCGCCACTTCTATTAACCGCTACTACACCAGCCATACGACCAGCAATCGAGTTACTGAGGTTTGTGGTTGGAGATTTGATTAAATCACTTCCTTTCACAGAAACAACAGATCCTGAAACCGTTGCTTTCTTCTGAACACCATAACCTACTACTACTACTTCGCTCAAATTAGAAATATTGGGCTTCATAGAAATGTTGAAATTCGTAACCGAACCAACTGTTACTTCCTGATTAGTAAAACCAACGGAAGAAAATACTAAAGTTGAGTTTGCATTAGCTACTTTTATCGTAAAACGACCCTCAGAATTAGTTACAGTACCATTTTTTGTATTTTTTTCTAAAACTGTTACGCCAGGAATTCCAACACCAGCATCATCAATTATTTTGCCTGTAACCTCAATAGCTATGTTTGTAGCAAAAAGTTGCAAGGAAAGGAGCATGACAGTTATAAAAAATGTCAGTTTTTGTATAAAGCCCCTTTGTTCCAAAAGAGGATTTATACGCAGATTGTTGAGTTGTAGGAGTTTTTTCATAGGAGATTAATTTGGGAAATTGATTTGAAATAATTTATTGAAAAATTCTATTGGTATTATAAACAAACGAACAACCATCAATGAGAGTAAGGGTATATTTCCATATTCGAATAATTTTAAGAAAAAATATTCAAAGCAGAAGAGTTGAAAATAATTAGTACTTGTGGGAAATGAAACAAAGATTTAAGTGAAAATTTTGTTAATTCATAAATGAAAATCGAAGCATATTAATAGACAAAGCCTTAAAATATACTTTTAAATTAGTTTTAAATAAAAGCAATATATTAAATTATTATACTGATTTTCTTAAATTAATTTGACGTAAAATATGATTATTTGAATAATTTTTAACATTATTTCCGTTATGATCTTATACATTTAGGGGTCAAAATAAAAGTTTAACAAAAATATTTTTGAGATGTACTATCTATTTTTACTATTAATGACTTGAGCATATTTATTATTGAAGCTATTTAATTGGATATAATAGTACGTTTTTCTAAAAACAAAGAAACAAAAAAGGGAAAATATCGTGATTGATATTTTCCCTATTACTAACTACTGAAATCTCTCTATAAATCATTGTCCTCCCACAATTTCCAACTGTTGCCTAATCTTCAAAGCCCTTGCTTTTCCTAACAAAGTTTCTAATTCTTCTGGGGGAGCTTTATAAATATTACTGACTGTTCCGAAGTGCTTTAAAAGTTTTGCTGCTGTAAGTTTTCCAATGCCTTCAATACTTTCTAACTGACTGATAATAAAATTTTTGGAGCGTTTATCCCGGTGTTTTGTAATACCAAAACGGTGAGCTTCATCTCTTAATCTTTGAATAAGTTTGAGCGATTCTGATTTTTTATCAATGTATAAAGGAATACTGTCTTCGGGAAAATAAATTTCTTCCAGACGCTTGGCAATGCCAATAATAGGTATTTTCCCGTAAAGTCCTAAGGATTTTAAAGCGGTTGTTGCGGCACTCAGTTGTCCCTTACCACCATCTACAATGATTAAATCTGGCAGAGGTGCCTCTTCTTCCAAAAGTCTTGTGTATCTGCGAGTTATGACCTCATTCATGGTCGCAAAATCATCTGGACCTACGACGGTACGAGGGGTAAAATGACGATAATCTTTCTTGGAAGGCATACCATTTTTGAAACAAACCATGGCTGAAACAGGATTTGTGCCTTGAATATTAGAATTATCAAAACAATCAATGTGGCGAGGGACGGAATTTATTTGTAAATCATTCTTTAGAGTTAATAAAATAAGTATTTTTGCATCACCTGCACAGTCTTCGGAAGCCTTACTATCTGCTTTTTCTTTACGGAAATACAAGACATTTTTTAAAGACATATCCAGTAATTTTCGCTTGTCGCCGATTTGGGGAATCGTATTTTCAACCCCTTTCAATTCTACGGAAAGGGGGATATTGGTAATGACTTCTTTTGCCTCACTCTCGTATTTATCACGCATTTCCCAGACCATCATCGTCAGAATGTCCTCTTCGGTTTCATCCAATTTTTTCTTTACTTCCAAGGATTGAGACTGCGTAATAAATCCATTCTGAACCTTCATAAAATTGAAATAAATAGCCTCTTCGTCAGATACAATCGAGAATACGTCAACGTCTTTAATATTAGGATTTACTACGGTAGATTTACTTTGGAAATTAACTAAATACGCCAATTTTTCCTTGAATTCTTGGGCTTCTTCAAAAGCTAACTTACTGGCAGCTTCACGCATTTTATCCTCAAAATATTGCTTGGGAAGCCCCATATTGCCTTTTAAGATACTTTTAGCTTGATCAACTTCAATCAAATAATCCGGTTCAGACTGTAAGGCTTCGCAGGGACCTTTGCAGTTGCCAATGTGATATTCCAAACAAACTTTATACTTACGTTCATCTATATTTTTTGGAGAAAGATTAAGATTACAGGTTCTGAATTTATAGAGTTGTTTGAATACATCTAAAATAGAATACATCACTTTCAGATTAGCAAAAGGTCCAAAGAAGGTCCCTAACTTTTTATCAACTCGTCTGATGGTAATAATCTTTGGAAAATGCTCGTTTGTAATACAAATGAAGGGATACATTTTGTCATCCCGCAAGAGAATATTAAACTTGGGCTGATGCTTTTTGATGAGTGTATTCTCTAATAAAAGGGCATCAAATTCAGTATTCACAATGGTGAATTCGAGATTACGAATTTGAGAAACTAAGCGCTTGGTCTTGCGGTCGTGCTGATTGGATTTGGCGAAATAACTACTTACTCGATTTTTAAGATTTTTTGCCTTTCCTACATAAATAATTGTTCCGTCTTCATCAAAATACCGATAAACCCCAGGCAATTCTGGAACTTTGGTCAAGGCTTTTTTATAATCGAAATCGTTCATGAAATTTTGATAAAATTGGACTAACAAAATGTTATTACGGAAGTCATCCTTTTGAAGGACGACTTCGGTAATTCTCCGTATAAATATAAGAGAGTCCTTCTATTATAATAAGGTTTGGCTTAAAAAAGTTTCATTTACTCTTCCTCCCCTCCCCCACTTAAAACGGCTTGCAAAATTGAAGCCCCCGATTTTACAATCTTCTGATTATCAAGTAGTTTATCCACAAAAACTTCTACATTTCCTTTTTCAGAAAGCCCCATTTTAACAGGTATTTGTTTGAATGAATTTTCCGTAGTTTGAACAAAAATAAAACCACCTTCTCCTCGCCTTACAATAGCACTCTCGGGCAAAGTGCGAGCAGTGCGATTGCCGGTAAGAATCCGAGTATTTACGTATTGTCCAACGGTTAATTTATCTTCGTCTTTCTCATGATTGATGTGAGCGTGTAGGTTAATACTTTTAGTATCTGAATCTACATTTTTGCCCACTAAAAAAACCGTTGCAGTCATATCATTATTTTCAAATTTGGGATTTTCAATGATTATTTTCTGCCCGATTTTAATCTTATTAATGTCTTTTTCAAATACTTTTAATTCTAAATGTTTATGAGCATTCCCCGTAATCTCAAACAAAACATCACTGGGTAAAACATTTTTACCAATAGCTAAATTGGTAGTTTTGACAAATCCATCTATGGGAGAATGTACATTTATCGTGGAATTAATTTGCCCTTTTTTAAGATTATCTATCTGACAGCCAATCATTTGTAATTTCAATTCGAGCCCTTTAATGGATGCCTTTGCGAAAGAAACATCAGATTCAGCTTGTTGAAGTTTTTTCTTTGCACCTACATCTTCTTGAGATAAAACGGTTTGTCGGTCAAGTTCTTGTTCGGATAATTTCAAGTGGCTAAGCGTTTGCAAATAGTCTTGCTGCATCTGAATATATTCCATACTATTGATAACTGCCAAAACACCTCCCTTTTTAATAAACGAACCTGGCAATGCCGTAGTGCTTTTCACAAAACCGCTAATCAGTACACTGACTGAAGCCATGTTCATGGGCGGTACATCCACCATTCCGTTGGCTTTAATGTCTTCGGAAAGTTGGGTCTGATCGAAATCACCCAAAACTATATGGGCATTTTTCACTTGTTCTGGCGTGAGTGTTACTACATCGGCAATGGTTTCTTTGGCTTCTTCTTGTTGCTGAGGAACTGGTTTTGAACAAGAGAAGAAAAAAAATGCCAATAACGACAATAGTAATTTCGCCTTTGTTGGTGTTTTCACCAACAAATTATACAAAACTTTGTTGGTGAAAACACCAACAAAGGCGGAAAACAGTAGATTAGTGGGGACACCAACTACGGAACGGAAGTGAATATTATCCGCCTCGACTGATACGCAATTATAAATTATTAATTGTTCATTATTAACTAAATTATTCATTTCCTATAATCGTTTCGATATTAATAATAATTTGATTAAAACTCTGTAATTCAGAAAGATAGGCCTCCTTTATTTGCCAAGCCTGTGTGATATTTTGGGCAAATTCTACGTATTCTATTTCACCAGCTTGATAGCTTTTGGTGGCAGTTTTGATAATTAAATCGGCCTGTGGAAGAGCTGATTTTTCGTAATATTCCAAAGAATTTTTACTTTTTTCATACTGAATTTTTAAAGTATTTAACTGATTTCCTAACTGACTTTCAGCAAATTGAAACTGCTGATTACTAATCTGTTCATTTATCTTAGCAGAAGATATCCGTGCTTGTTGAGCCTTTTTGAAAATAGGAACATTCACCCCAAATTGTACCACATTTTGATTATAATTCTGTTCAATACTTTGGTTGATAATCCCGACTCTAAAATCAGGTTTTAATCTTTCTTTTTCCAAATTAGTTTGCTGTTTACTAACCTCATTTTGCTGTTTAAGAATATCCAAAAAAGGATTTGATAAAACATTCAACTCATTGATAATCAGCAACTTTTTGTTCGAAATATCTGCTACTAAAGTAATATTTTCAGTAGTATTTATTAAAAATTTCATTTGTTCAATCAATACTTTTTCATCGGCTTTGTGTATCTGAATTCGGTTCTGAATTTCACGTAAACGAGTTTCAGAAGATACCTTTTCCAAAAGATTAGTTTCGCCCGTTTTGTATCGAACCGAAGCCGCACGAAAAGCTATAGTATAAAGGCTATCTTGTTGAACTAAAATTTTGATAATCTGAGCATTGTTTAACCATTGATAATAAACGCTTTTCACTTCGGCAATGAGTTGATTTTTGGTATAATTTGCCCGTTTTTCAGCCGTCAAAATATTGCTTTTCAAAAGATTTTGATTGGCTTTGTAAAAACTCGGCAACGCAAAATTTTGTCCAAAACTAAACGTAATATCATTGTTGTTATACACCTGTGTACGCCCATATTGAACCTCAATATTAGTCTTGGGCAATTCTCGAGCTGTACCTATAAGTATCTGACTATTAGTTATTTCCAACGATGAAATCTTGAGATTTTGATTATTTTGAATAGCTTTTTCGATGCACGTATATAAGGTAATAGGAATTGGATTGCTATGGTATTGGATAGGATTGAGTGTTTGTGATTTCGTTTCATTTCCTAAAAAAAATACTCCCAAAAGAAATATTATAGTCGTTAAACCAATTTCTCCATTCTTCCTTTCCTCCGTTCCTCCTTTTTTCCTCCCACTTCCTCCTTTGAAAACCAAATATATCACTGGCAACACCACCAAAGTTAACAGCGTCGCAGTAATTAAGCCACCAATTACCACGGTTGCTAAAGGACGCTGCACCTCTGCACCTGAAGATGTACTCAGTGCCATGGGAAGAAAACCCAATGATGCTACAGAAGCCGTCATTATCACAGGACGAAATCGGTTTTTCGTGCCTTCCAAAATGCGTTGCTTAATATCAGTAATTCCTTGTTTTTCCAAAAGATTTAGTTGAGAAATTAATACAATTCCGTTCAAAACTGCCACTCCAAAAAGGGCAATAAAGCCGATTCCTGCCGATACTGAAAAGGGCATATCACGCAGCCAGAGGGCAAAAATACCACCAATGGCAGATAGCGGAATAGCCATGAAAACCATTAGAGCTTCGGAAAGTGAATCGAAAGTGAAGAATAATAATATAAAAATCAAAGCTAAAGACAATGGCACTACTAATGATAAGCGGTCTTTAGCCGCTTGAAGATTCTCGAAAGCTCCACCGTATTCAATTGAATAGCCTGTAGGTAATTTTATTTTTTGAGATATAACTCCTTGTATGTCATTTACTAAACTTTCAACATCCCTATTTTGAACATTAATTCCAATAGAAATCCTTCGACGAGTATTATCACGAGCAATTTCTGAAGGTGCATCTTGATAACCAATATCTGCCACTTCTGAAAAAGGGACTTTTCCGCCACTGGGTAAATCCAAATATAAATCCCTCACTTGTTGAATATCTTTTCGATAAGAGGAATCTAAACGGATTACCAAATCAAAACGTTTTTCGCCTTCATATATAACTCCTGCTTGCTCACCAGCAAAGGCAGTTTTTAATAAAATATTTAAATCGTTGATTCTCAGCCCATACTGTGCAATTTTCTGACGGTTGTATTCAACCACCATTTGTGGAATACCTTCAATTTGTTGCACCTTTAGGTTACCAATTCCATTAATTTTTCTAATTTTGTGAGCTACCTCTTGCGCTTTTTCATACAGGACATCCAAATCTTCTCCATAAATCTTAATAGCAATATCTGATTTTACTCCTGCAATTAATTCATTAAAACGCATCTGGATAGGCTGTGTAAATTCAAAACTAATACCAGGCAAAGTTCTTAGTTTTTCACTCATTTTTTCAGAAAGCTCCTCCATAGTTTTAGCCTTGGTCCAAAGTTCGGGGTCTTTTAAATCAATGATTAAATCACAAGCATTTAAACCCATAGGGTCAGTTGGGATTTCAGAAGACCCTATCCGTGAAACTACTTGTAAAACTTCATCGGGAAACTCTCTAAGCATTATTTTCTGAGCCTCATTATTCATTTTAATACTTTGTGAAAGTGAAGCATTGCTGTGTAAAATGGTTTCTATAGCAAAGTCTCCTTCATTTAATTCAGGGATAAATTCACCTCCTAATGTTCTGAATATCAGCAAACTAATTATAAATAATAAAACGGATATTCCCATAACAAGCCAACTATTTACTCGAAGAACTTTATGAATAATTTTATCATAAATTGAATATAAAAAACCAATAATTTTATCAGCAATATTCTCTTTATGGCTAATGTTTTTCGTCAAAATCCAAGCAGACATCATAGGGATATACGTCAACGATAAAACCAAAGCAGCAAAAATGGCAAAGCCAACGGTTTGAGCCATTGGGCGAAACATTTTACCCTCAATACCCGACAATGCCAAAATAGGCAAATAGACAATTAAAATAATAATCTCTCCAAAAGCCGCTGATTTCCTGATGGCTACTACAGATTTTAGAACTATTTCCATAGCATTATTAGGACTATTTGGTTTATCAGTCTCCTCATTTTCACTGAGAACTGGTAACTGATAACTGTTCGCCGCCCGACCATTAACTGACAACTGTTCACTATTTACTGCCAACTGAAAAATAACTGCCTCCACAATAATCACTGCTCCATCTACAATTAGCCCAAAGTCAATGGCTCCCAAAGACATCAGATTGGCAGAAACTCCAAAAAGTTGCATCATAGCAAATGAAAATAACAAACATAAAGGAATTACTGAGGCCACTATTAAGCCCGCACGCCAATTCCCCAATAATAAAACCAAGATAAAAACTACAATTAGTCCCCCTTCAATCAAGTTTCGTTTTACAGTACCTATTGCCTTGTTAATCAGCTTACTACGGTCAATAAAAGAAGTAATTGTTACGCCTTCTGGTAAAGATTCTTGAATGGTTTCAATGCGTTTTTTTACTTCAATCACAGCTTTTTGAGCAGATTCACCTTTTAGTAGAAGTACAATTCCCCCTACCGTTTCCCCCTCTCCATTCCGAGTCATTGCACCATAGCGTACAGCGTGTCCAAATTGTACCGTTGCCACATCTCTCACTAAGATAGGCACTCCTCCACGATTAGTAACTACTACGTTTTCAATGTCTTGCAAGTTTTTTATCATTCCTTCAGAACGAATAAAATACGCATCTGTTCCCTTTTCTATATAGCTTCCACCAGAGTTGGAATTACTCTCTTGCAAAGCCTTAAAAACCTCCGATATTCCAAGATTCATACTCCGTAATCGCTCAGGATTAATGGCAACTTCATACTGTTTTAGGTTTCCACCATAAGAACTTACCTCTACAACGCCCTTAATACCAAGCAATTGACGTTTTACAATCCAGTCTTGCATGGTGCGCAAGTCAGTCAAAGAATATTTTGCTTTTTGAGCATTGGCTACGGTGAGGGTATATTGATAAAATTCTCCTAAGCCCGTGGTGATGGGTGCCATTTCTGGACGCCCCGCCCCTGCTACTAAATTTGGTTCAGCTTCACGAAGTTTTTCAGAAATTTGTTGGCGAGCCTTTTCAGTAGGAATATCATCATCAAAAACCACCGTAATAACCGATAATCCCATCCGAGAAAATGAGCGAATTTCCTTGGTATTCGGCACAGTTCTAAGACTCATTTCCAAAGGATAAGTAATGAATTTTTCGACCTCAGTAGCTGCTAAGGCCGGTG
>JANPIG010000602.1:0-21628 GCA_031424875.1 Cytophagales bacterium | reverse complement strand
ACTAATTATACCTATCAATGGTTAAAAGATGGCGTGGTAATCACGGGAGCAACCGCTGCAACTTATAAAGTTTCACAAGCGGGTGCCTATAGTGTAGTGGTGAGTGATAACGGACTTTGTAATGCCACTTCATCGGCAGTTTCAGCCAGTGTTTTGTTGCCAATTTCTGCTCCTATTTCTTTTAATGGCAATGTCTTGAGCATTGCCTCTGGTACAAATCCTTCTTGGTTTGTGGACGGCACGTTGATAACAGGAGCAAATTCGATTACTTTATCTCCCACAAAATCAGGGACTTATGTTGTAAAATCAACTGATGTAAATGGGTGTATAGCTACTTCATTAGGATATTTTTTAACGATAACGGCGATAGAAGAAGAGATTTCAACGGAAGCATCCGCCAAGATTTTCCCGAACCCCGCAACTGATAAATTCAGAGTAGAATATCGCACGCCCGAACGCCCCAAAAGCGTACAAGCCGAGATTATAAATCTTTTGGGAATGACCCTAACCAGCAAAAACTTAAGCCGACAACCCAACGGAGTTTACACGGCAGATTTTGACGTTTCAAAACAAAATCAAGGTAAGTTTTTTGTAAGAATTACTACTGATACGGAGGTGAAAGTTGTGCCTTTGGTGGTTGGGGGGAATTGATTTATGGATACGTTATAGATACATTATGGATATTTTTAGAGTATTTTAAGTAATTTTAAAGGCAGGTTCACCCGAACCTGCCTTTTTTTAATAAATTAACAACATGAAAAAAACATTACTAACCCTAAGTTTTCTTGCCCTAATTTTCAAAGGATCTGCTCAACTTTCAGTTGAACATATTATGCAAGACCCTAAGTTTACAGTGGGGTCATTGCCTTCTAATATCGTGTGGTCGGAGGATAGCAAGACGGTTTATTTCAATTGGAATCCTGATAAAAACAAGGCTGATTCGCTTTATGGGGCTTCTATTGTAGATAAAAAGCCTTTTAAAGTCGCTCCACAAACTCGCCGTGCCTTGCCTTCGCAGGGAGATTATTCCAAAGACTTTTTCAGAAAAGTATATGCTAAAAATGGCGATTTGTACTTAATGGATGTCCGCACGATGGCGATTCGGCAGATTACTAATACAGTTGAAAATGAGAGTAATCCCACCTTTAATGCTAAGGATGATAAAATTATTTATACCAAAAATAATAATCTTTATAGCTTCACTATCAGTAACGGTGAAATTGACCAATTGACAAATTTTCAGTCGGGTACAAAGAAACCTGAAGCTAAAGTTAATGACCAAGAAAAATGGCAAAAACAAGACCAGTTGAGTCTATTCGAAGTTTTGAAGGAACGGTCAGATAAGAAAAAGGAAGGCGAAAGAATCCAAAAGGCAGATATGCCTAAACGTCCGAAGGAGATTTTTACGGAAGATAAATCGGTGGATAGTCAAACGCTTAGTCCTGATGAAAAATATATTACCTATCGCCTAAACAAAGCCGCTGTTGGAGCGAAAAGTGCCTTTGTGCCAAGCTACGTTACAGAGTCTGGTTTTACCGAAGACTTGCCCGCCCGCACGAAAGTAGGAGCTCCCTTGTCAACAAGTGAATTTTGGGTTTATGACATCAAAAAAGATACTGCTCTGCAGGTTTCGACCAAAGAAATTGAAGGTATTTATGACGAACCAGAGTTTTTGAAAGACTATGCTAAGAAAACAGTAGTTGTTAGAAAAGATACCGTTCAAAAGAAAAAAGATCCTCGTAAGGTAGTTATCAACGGTCCCGTTTGGTCGGAGGATGGAAAGTTTTGTGTAGTCGTGGTCAGAAGTATTGACAACAAAGACCGCTGGATTATGCGTTTAGATCCTGCCACTCGAAAACTACAAACCATTGACCGTCAGCATGATGAGGCTTGGATTGGTGGTCCTGGTATTGGCTTTAATCAAAGCACGGGTGTAGTAGGTTTTCTGGCGGATAACCAAACAATTTACTACCAATCAGAAGCCGATGGATATTCGCATCTGTATATTTTGAACTTAACGTCATCTGCCAAAAAGCAAATTACGAAGGGAAAATTTGAGGTTCAATCCGTACAATTATCCAGAGATAAACAGCATTTTTATATTACTTCCAATGAAGAACATTTTGGCGAACAACACTTTTACAAACTTGCTACGTGGGGAGGCACACGCACAAGATTGACGAAAATGACGGGGGCAAATCAAGTGGTTTTATCGCCAGATGAAACTAAATTGGCATATCTCAATTCTTTCTCAAATCGCCCTTGGGAGGTTTATTTGCAGGAAAATATCGTAAATGATCCTCCTTCGCAAATCACAAAATCGCAAAGCCGTCAGTTTAAGGAATACAAATGGCGTGAGCCCGAAATTGTGAGTTTCAAAGCAGAAGATGGGGAAACCGTTTACGCTCGTTTATATGAAGATACAAAGGGTGAAAAGGGCAAAAAACCAGCCGTGATTTTTGTGCACGGGGCGGGATATTTACAGAACGTTCACAAATGGTGGAGTCAGTATTTTAGGGAATATATGTTTCATAATATGTTGGTTGATAATGGCTATACGGTCTTGGATATAGACTATCGTGCTTCGGCAGGTTACGGGCGAGATTGGCGAACGGGCATCTATCGTTTCATGGGTGGTAAAGATTTGACTGATAATGTGGACGGGGCGAAGTATTTAGTTGAAAGTCAAGGGATTGACCCAAAGAAAATTGGAATTTATGGAGGTTCTTACGGAGGATTTATTACGCTAATGGCCATGTTTACTAAACCCGATGTCTTTGCAGCAGGGGCGGCATTGCGTCCCGTTACGGACTGGGCGGCGTACAATCATGGCTATACCGCCAACATCTTGAACGAACCCCAAACGGACTCCATTGCGTATAGAAAAAGTTCGCCCATTTACTACGCTGATGGTTTGAAAGGAAATTTACTGATTTGTCACGGCATGGTGGATGTAAACGTACATTATCAAGATGCCGTCCGACTTTCGCAACGATTAATTGAACTGAAAAAGAATAATTGGGAATTAGCATCCTACCCTATGGAAGACCACGGTTTTGTAGAGCCAAGTTCGTGGATGGATGAATATAAGCGGATTTTTAAGTTGTTTGAAACTAATTTGAAGAAATAAATGTAGCATGCACGGGACTTACGCATCCTGAATCCTTCCCGTGAAGCCTACAAACTTATATCAGTGAAATACTGACCACGGGTGCAACTAGAGAAAGTACTTAGCTACCTAAGGCCACATATACAGAACAATTACATACTAACTAACAGACAAGGCTGTTTAGCGAAAGTTGCTCATGTTTGGAAATTGAAGAGCAGAAAAATAATGAGTTTTGCAGTAGTTTAATTTAATTAACAGTAATCTATGCACAAAAATCTTTTTACTTACATTGATCGATATACTTCATTGCCCCTCACAAGCGCAGAGGAAACATTGATTGTGGCTGCATTTCAACCCAAAAAACTGCGAAAAAAACAATACTTTTTGCAAGAGGGCGATGTGTCTAAATATATTGGTTTTATTGTAAAAGGTGCTATGCGGCAATATAGCGTGGATGAAAAAGGTGTAGAACATATTTTGCAGCTATATGTTGAGAATTATTGGGCAAGCGACCGTGAAAGTTCTATTATGCTTACGCCGTCTGTTTATAATATTGATGCTTGGGAAGATACGGAACTACTCATTATTACAAGGGCTGAATTGAAAGAGTTAATAGATAAAATACCAGCCATGGCAGAATTGATACGGCTGATGGATGATAGAAATGCCATTGCAAACCAACGAAGACTTCGCTCGACCATCAGCGACTCTGCAGAAAAACGTTATGAAGAATTTATTAAAAACCATCCCCAATTTTTTCAACGGTTTCCGCAGCACATCATTGCTTCTCACTTAGGAGTTACAAAAGAAACTTTAAGCAGAATCAGAAAACAAGGCATAAAATAAACACTTATTCCACTTATTATTTTAAAAAAAGCATTGATAAATATCAACGCTTTTTTTTATTATATCTCATCGTTAATGCGGCTGCTTTTGTTACAATTTTGCACTGTTAAAGAAATTTAAAATAACATTAAAAATTTATACAATGGATAGCAAAAATTTAAAAGCCTTGCCAGCTACCGAGTTAATTCGCAACAGTTTCGACAAATTTCTCGCAAAAGACATGAAAGGATGGTCGGAACTTTGTACCGATGATGTGGTAGCAGAATTCCCTTTTGCCCCAGAAGGTACGCAATCAAGATTTGAAGGTAAAATTGCACTTTATAATTATTTAAAGGACTACCCAAGCTTTATAGATGTAAAGACACTGCCAACTTTAAAAGTTTACACTACGGATGACGAAAATGTGGCCATTGTAGAATGGAGTTCATCGGGTGTTGTAATTAGCAATAGTAATCCTTATGAAATGAGCTATGCTACTTTCGTAACCTTTCGTGATGGATTGATTGCGAACTATCGTGAATACTGGAACCCACAAGCATTTATGAAAGCAATGAATGGTGGAAGTTTTGCTGCCGAATAATGGGCAAAAATATTGAGGGGTCGTTTTATTGGCAATATCACGCCCCCATTTTTTTTAAACTCGTAACTCGTATAAGCTATTAAAATTTAATAAATAATGAAAAAGGGAATCAGTTTTTCAGGACAAGGACAGAGAGCCGACATTGGTGATATTATAATTTATCGGATGTTGCCAAACAGGTATGCTGAAGCAGTAGGTCCATTTGTATTTCTTGACCACGTTGCACCAATGAAACTTTCAATAAACAAATCTTTGGAGAACATGGGAACAGGAGCACATCCGCACCGGGGCATTGCGACTCTTACTTATATTCTGCATGGTCAAGGAGAACACTTTGACAGCAGAGGTAATAATGAAACCATTTACTCAGGCGGTGTACAATGGATGAAAGCAGGTAATGGAATAATTCATGATGAAACGTTAAATATAGATCCACATACAAACGAAATGCTTATTCATGGCTTTCAATTCTGGATTAATCTCCCTTCAAAAATAAAAGCTGAAACACCTGAATACCTGGCAATTCAGGCAACGGAGGTACCTAAAAAAGTATTGAATGATAATAAAAGTTGGCTGAAAGTTATTTTAGGTGAATATGAAAATTACAAATCAAGAATTGAAAATTATTCAAAACAATTTCTCTATCACATTCATTTGGAAGCAGGAAAACAATTTTCAATTGAAACAGAAAACGCAATAGAATATGCGGCATTGCTTCCGTTAAAGGACGCAGTAATTAATGATACCAAATTTAATAGGGGCGATTTCATAGAATTTGACAGGCACGAAGGAACAATTGAAATCAATAACAATTCTGATGATGTAATTGATATTATATTGTTTGGTGGTGAAAAATATATCGAGCCGATTGTTGCACAAGGTCCTTTCGTGATGAATACTCAAATCGAAATTGCCCAATCGTATCATGATTTTCATGCAGGGAAATACGGGAAAATAAATTTGTCAAAACAAAACTAAATTTGACAAATAAGAAAATACTGGCATTCGCAGGCAACACTAGCTCTTCTTCAATCGATAAAATAAGCTGTTCGACAAATTAACGAAGTGAGTTTTGAACTACAGATGAAGCAGATTTTATCCCTCACTGCGTCGAGTTTGCGAAGGAATATGAAAAGCTGACTCTATTTAGTAACTAAAGACTTTGCTTATTTTAGCCTTTTTTGGTGTTTTCACCAACGAATCGGACTCCATTTTATTGGTGAAAACACCAACAAAGGCGGCAATAGATAAATAAATTAGCTTTCTCATCGTAGTATTTTTAGGATACTTTGGGGGAGAAAATGGTTGGAATAGTTTATAAAATTAATCCTTAAACAAATCATCCAGCACAACAACCTGGTCAATATAATTTACTTTTTGAGCATTATTAACCACCCCATTTGTGGTAATTAAAGACGTAAAAATATGTTTGTTAGTTTTTGAATAATATCTAAATACTCGTTTTTTATGCTCAAAATTTTCAACATCTTTTTTAGTAACTGTATATTCATTGACACTATATTTGACCTCGCAAAGATTCATTACTTGGTCGTTTCGGTCAATGATTAAATCAATTTGAGCCCCTGCCATTTCTTCGGTTGCTTTGGCATAAAATGACCCCGTTCTGGTGCCAACACCTGCTATTCCCAAGGCGTTTCTGATAGATTTTAGATGATAGAAACATACATTTTCAAACGCATAACCACACCATGTTTTCCATGCGAGTAAATCGCTCATAGCATTAAATTCTACTATCGAATTTTTGCCCAAAGGCTCAATAAAAGTTAAATAAAATAATGAATATGGGTCAGAAAGCCTATAAATTGAATCCTTCACTCGCTTACCCAAACCGCTCTGAATCATAATGAAGCCTGATTTTTCTAATTCGTCCAATATTTCAGTGAGCATTCCTCCGTTACTATATTTTGTCAAACTGATAATTTCAGTACGAGTTAATCCCATGTTTTTGGAGGCTAATGCCCTGATAATATTGACGTGATTTTGGTAGTTTTTGAATAAAGAGGATAACAATCTTTCAAATTCATTCTTTAGATAACCATCCCTTTCAAAACAAATTGCTTGAATATTTTGCATTGCACTCAATCCCGATTTCATCTGGTCTAAATACATCGGAATTCCGCCCATTACCATATAAATTTGCAATATTAATGAGCGGTTTAGATTAATATTTCGATACTTGAAATACGCCTCTGTTTCGGATAATGTAAAGGGGTAGAGCATGACCAATTTCGTTACCCTATTGTGCAGTCCATCTCGGTCATTAATAATTTTTTTAATCATCCATGAGGCAGACGAACCACAAATTGCCAAAACAATATTTTTCTGTGATGCCCAACTGTTCCAAAACCAGCCAAGAGCCATCACAAAATCAGATTTTGAAGCATCCAACCATGGCAATTCATCAATGAATACCACCATCTTTTCAGTTTTAGGTAATTTGTCTAATGCCAATGAAAGTTGATGAAAAGCCGCTAACCAATTTTGAGGTTTTTCAGTTAGTTCTATTGTTGGAAAATACCTAGAAAAGGCAATTTGAAAATTTTGAAGTTGGGCTTTTGTGTTTCCATCTTGTAGTCCTGTTAATTCAAAATCAATTCTATTTTCATAAACTTGTCTTATCAAGAATGTTTTGCCAACTCTTCGTCTGCCAATCAAAGCAAGCATTTCTGGCTTAGGAGACGTTAAAGCATCATTTAATACTTGTATTTGTGGTTTTCTACCAATAATTTGCTTTTCCATAATTGTTGTTTTCATATCAAAAATAACAGATTGAGCGGATTAAAGCAACAAAAACCCGCTCAATCTATATAAAAAATCATAGATTGAGCGGATTATGATGTCTATAATCCGCTTAATCTATATAAAAATCATAGATTGAGCGGATTATAAATTAAAAATAATAGGACTAATTACTCAAAATGCCTCAAATCTGCATCCGTGGTGATTGTTTCCAGAACAAACCGTATTACATTCCACAAATCAATATATGGTTTTGCGGTGAAAAATCCGTACTTTTACCGCAGATTTTGCGGTGAAAATATGTATATACACGAAAGAGAAAATTGGACAAACTTTATTTGGAATAACGGTAAGTTATCGCCCATTTTGGCTTCTGTAAGGCATTTACAAGGACGTTTACTAGGTCGTATGGAAAGTTTGGGTTTCGATTTTATAGAACGTGCTACCTTAGAATCGCTCATTTTAGAAGTTATGGATACGTCAAGAATTGAGGGGGAATTTTTAAATCCCGAACTTGTCCGTTCATCTATTGCTCGAAAATTGGGAATTGAAAATGCCGAATTTGTAAAAACACCCCGAAACATTGAAGGCATTGTTGATGTCATTTTATACCCGTGGTCAGTGTCTGCACTGACCAACTTGCGATAGTAAAAATCTGAACAGTAAGTGTTTGACTATCAGTTGAATATATATATTGAACTTCATAACTAAAACTTGCTTTCGCTAATTGGTCAGTGGGGACACTGACCACTGCTACAAAGTTCCATACTAGTGAAATGCTAACCAAGAGTCCCAATCTCTACTTTATACACTAATTTTTAAGGCTACATCACTTAAAAATTGTGGAATCTCCTAATAATTTGAGAAATAATATGTGGTTAATTATACACAAAAATCACATTAATCCTTCAAAAACAATTGGGCAAAGTTTTTTCTATTCAACTATTGCTGGCTTTGTGGTAATAAGTTTTATCAATTCACTGAGGCCTTAAAACAATGGAATTATGAAAAACGCATCATTTCTAAAAAAGAACGGTCTTTCATTAACTTTGGTAGCTTTATTTCTCATTTTTTGGATTGGGCAAACCCTCACGGGGTGGCAGGTGTATAATGATGAACTTATGGAAGATAACGCTAAGGCTATTTCTTTTATGAGTTATTTAAGTAGTGGACACTTCATTTCGGCTACTTTTGAAAACTGGGAGAGTGAATTCCTACAAATGTTTATTTTTGTAGTTTTCAGTATATTTCTTTTTCAGCAGGGTTCACCTGAATCAAAATCTTTAGAAAATGATGAAGATGTCAATCAAAAGCCCAACCCTAAGAAAAGTCCTCATTGGATGGTGCGACAAGGCGGATTTCTGATGTGGTGTTATGCTAATTCCTTGAGTATAGTCCTATTTCTACTTTTTCTTCTCTCCTTTATCTCCCATTCATATGGAAGTTATAAACATCATATCATTGAAACGGAACTTAAACATAAATCAACCGAGTCTTTTGGGCAATATGTGAGCGGTAGTGAATTTTGGTTTGAATCTTTCCAAAATTGGCAAAGCGAATTTTTGGCCGTTTTTGTAATTGTTTATTTTACTGTGTTTTTACGGCAAAAAGGTTCTCCTCAATCAAAGAAGGTAGATGCTTTAGATGAAGATAATGGCGAATAATATTCGTTTACTTAAAATAAGTAATTCTATATTTCATAATTAATTAAAATAAAGAACAATGAAACCTATGTTTAATAAAAAAAATATTGACGTTATCAGAGAATATTTTATTAGTAAAGAACAAACCATTGCTGTATCAGAAAGTGTAACGTCAGGTTTTATTCAAGCGGCATTGTCAACAGCTGAAGAAGCATCTCGTTTTTTTCACGGAGGAATAACGGCTTATAATATTGGGCAAAAATATAAGCACTTGGCCATTGATGCTATACATGCGCTGGCTTGTAATTGCGTATCAGAGAAAATTGCCCAACAGATGGCATTAGGCGTATGCGAACTCTTTAAAAGTGACTGGGGAATTGGTATCACAGGCTATGCTACGCCCGTACCAGAGTCTGAAAATAAACTGTTTGCTTATTATGCTATCGCTAATCAGAATTCAATAGTTTTATCAAACAAAATCACGCTTGAAAGCGGACAACCCATTGATAATCAATTAACCTATACTAATCATATATTAAAAGATTTATCAATACATTTACAAGGAATGTAAAGATTCATATACATAGACAAGTAATTTTTTATACCCGTGGTTAGACTATGCGTCCCAGTGAAACACTGACCAAGGGTACAGAAACTACTTTAAAGAAGTGATAATACAACTTCACTAAAGTAGAAAAAACTTTGGGGAAGTAAAAAACTACATTTATTTGACAGGCACATCATGCAATAATTCTAAACCTACCGATGAACGAGGTACAAAACCCGTCCAGAGTTTTTCGTTTGAGTTGGGTTGTACCGATAGAAATTTGCCCAAATCTTGATGCTTCAATTGTATTCCCATAAAAGCCGTTACAAAGTGCTGATTGATGTTATTGATGCGTTTTTCGTTCCAAGCGGGTTCTGAAAAATGCTCGTAATTTTTTGGGTTTTTGTAGGATTCTGCGGGCGGAGGATTGGGTGCTACGTTGTGGCGAGCGTTCATGTACGTGAGCAAATAGCGTTCAGTATTTACGGCACCTTTGTAAATTGCCTTGATGCCCTCTTCATATCCCGAAACATCATCCTGACTCCCTGCCACAAAAAATGTGGGTATTTTCAAGCCTTTCAACCCCTCTGCATCCCACACGCCTCGTTGCATTCCCCAAGGGGCAAAAGCCACAACTGCCTTAATACGAGCATCTTGTGAAGCTACAAAAGCTGGATTATTGGCAGTACGCACTTCAATCGACTTATTTCCACCCGTCATTGTCCCAAATAAAGTAGTGGCTTTTGGACTATAACCCGCCCCCGCTGCATTCAAAGCACCATATCCTCCCATCGAATAACCAATGAGTCCAGTGTTATTAGCATCTGCCAAACCCGCCAAAAAGTTATTGCTATTAGGTTTTGAAAGTTCTGCCATTTGATTGAGAATAAACAAAATATCCTTGGCTCGGTTCAATAAAGTGCTTGGAAAAGGAGCAGCATCGGCATACGTAGATTCAAAATGGTCAATGGCAACTACCACATATCCTTTGGAAGCTAAATTCTCGGTCAGATAGGTCATTAAATACCTCGAACCCACGTAACCATGCGATACAATAATAAGTGGAAAGGCTCCATTAGCAGTTTTTGGCTTGGCATCTCTAATGGCTCTACCGTTAAATTGATACGGAATTAAAGGGCGTTTTGGGTCGTTTAACATTCCCAAAACGTGGTCGTAAGTTACCATTTCTTTCACATCCTCTGCCACATCCGCTGGGTACCAAATTTCTACTTTCAGCGGACGGTCGTAAACGGCTTCAACGCCACCTTTTGATTTCAATACATCCACTTGATTTTTATTGACTAATTCCATCGTGCGAACTCCTATTTTATATTCACCCCGTTTGGCTAATTCGGGGGCATCGGGCAAGGCATCACCAATTAAAAATGGCTCTGAATTAATCTGTGCGTAGGATTCGGAGAAAATAACGAAAAGCATTACTGTCGTTATCAACAGTTTAACCGTGGAATTTTTCATGATTTTATTTTGATGAATTGTTTCTGAAATGATTTACATTTTATTCCTCTTTCGCCCAAATCTCATGAACTCGGACACCCGTAGAACTTTGTCCTGCGTGTGTCCAGTCTTTGCCATTTAGTACGCAGTCAAAGGTTAATGACATTCCTACTCTTTTATTATCCCGAGAGAAAAACTCAATGTTTTCGGTATATTTTCCATCCTTGCTGACTGAGTATGTTCCGCCACCCGTTCCAAAGAATTGATGAGTATCAGTATTAAAAGCTGCCCATTGAAAACGGCTTCCAGAGAGTATTTTAAGCGTTTTTCTTGAACCTTTCAATATAGTCTCCATCTTTAAATCCTTGCCCTCTCTGGCTCTGATTCTCCAAACCGAAGCCATTGTTTTAGGAGATTTTGATTCGTCAATGCGTTTCCAATCTCCTGCCAAAACCCCTTCGGCAATGTTTAATTCGTTATCTTTTGCCGTATATTTATTGGCTACTATAATGCCTACCAAAGTGGAATCAGCGGTATCAAATTCTCTTTTGAAGGAAAAAATCTTGTTTACACCCGCACTCAAAAGCGTGTATGAACCTCCGCCTGAACTTACGAACTTTTTGCCCGCCATATCATAAACGGCATACATCAGATAATTATCTGAACAAATGAGTGTCTGAATATTGCCAGCAGCATCTTTCTTCTGCCAAGCTCCACTAACAGGCGAATTATCAGTGGCTTGACTTACAAAAAATGAAAGAGAAAGGAGGAATAATGTGATGATTTTTTTCATGATAAATTTAATGGTTCACGGTGAATGATAAGCGATTTACCGTGAAAATGATTGAGAATTTGTTTTAGTTTACGGAATTATGTACATCCGAAATAATTAATAAATCTGCGTAAATCTGCTTAATCAGCGTCATCAGCGTGCTATTTTACAAAGAACGAAATCCCTGCCAAAATCTTATAAACCCTACTTTTTCTTCTTAAATCGACAAGTTGAATTATCAGATTTAACAAAATATGACTTATAATTTAAGGCTTTGGGATTGGTGCAACCTACCAAATTCAAAACTTCAATATTCTTAAAATCAATAGGATGGCTCTCTGCTTGCATGGCAATATAGCCGTCTTTCAAGGGTGTTCCGTCTTTTTTCTTCCATTCTTCAATGGTTTTGGCCTCCATCTTTGCCACTTTCCAATCTTGCGTTCCGCCCACGAATCCACCGCCAATTTGCGTTTTATTATAAGTCAAAACCGTATCACCATTAATAACATGATGCACTACCGAATCTCCCAACACAATAGCCTCGGCTTTCACCCATTGGTCGCCATCGTAAGTTTTTGAATCTGAATCTATACAATGTTGTGGACGAAGACTTCCGTTCATATACGCCTGTGTACCAGGAGAACAGAGGTTACCCGTATGACGCTCGCCTTTGCCTAAACCACCCAATAATTGCATTTCCAACGACATCGGAAACGTTTGATTGAAGTCCAAACTCTGAGCAGATTGCGAGTGTACCATAATACCACTATTACGAACATTCCAGCTTGCACCACCAAGCGTTTGGTTGCCTTGAAAGCGATATTCAAACCGAACGATATAATACGAAAAAGGCTTTTTGTAGTAAATATGACCATATTTTTCATCAAAATTCTGGTATTGGTCATACATAACTCGCATCATACCGTCCTCAATACGAAAGGTATTTTTGTAATTATCGTTGAGGGGTTGCCCTGATATTTTAATGTCCCAACCTGACAAATCTTTGCCATTAAAAATGGAAATCCAGTCTCTTTTCTCCGCCTTTTTTTGGGCGAAAGTGAGGGTTGAAATTAGTATTAGCGAAAGGAGGATTGTATTTTTCATGTTAGTTTGAGGATTTAGATTAGACAAATTTCAAAAATTTGTCTAATCTGTAAATAGTATAAAATTATTTCCCATTCTCTTTATCCTTCGTAGTACCATCACTCTTCACTTTCTTCTCCACATAAGCAGGGGCAATAGGTTTCAGATAATACGTATATTCGTAATTTTTATAGTTCAAACGGTATTTTTCCAAAGGCAAATGTCCCCATGAATCTATTCCTGCCAAACCAGTTTGTTGTAAGTCAACATTAAGATAGATTTCTTCTCTGCCAATCAAATCACCTGAGTGAAATTGGGCTTTGTCTTCGGCTGGGTCAAGGTCTTCAGGAGAATGGTTGATGGCATTAACGTTGAGATAATCAGCATCTTGCATAATCATCAAGCCCCTACCCTTAGTATTAGTAAAGCTCGCCCAACGTGTATCTGCCTTATTGCCAGACTCTTGCGGACGGATATACGCATGATATTGGTCTTCTACTTTTCCTTCATATTGCCCCACCATTGCCCCCGATTTTCTTTCCCAATAACTCTCTTGTGGACCTCTGCCATACCATTTCATGGTACTGAATTCTTTGGGTAAAGTCATCTGATTTCCAAAACGCATCATCATAGGATAATTTCCTTTCAAGGCCTCAAATTTATTCTTGATTTTCACCATTCCCTCAGCATCTACATCATAAGTGGTGGTATAAAGTGCATCACCATTGAGCATTTTTTTAGTAAAACTAATCTGTGGATTACCGCTAACAATGGTAATTTTTGCTTCGGACACGGGTTCGATTTTGCCCGTTTTCAACCAAATTCTTGATTTCTTTTGTGTACCTGCACCATAATCATTATCGGTTGATGCACGCCAAAAATCGGGTAAAGGTCCTTTTTTAATTAAAGCAATACCTTGTTTGATGTATGAACTCATCGTGCCAATTTCTTTATCAAAAACGATGGTAAAATCTGAACCTGTTACCGTGATTTTTGCTCCTGATTCGTTTACGGTTGGGGCTTTGCCAGTTATTAAAATGGGATTGGGTCTTTTGAAAACATTTAGGGCAAATTGTTCATAAGCCAATTCGGTATTGGCTGCTAATAATTGCTCACGAGATTTTAATTTCAAAGAAACATTCATGAAATATTCCTTCCCTGCCTTTGCTCCAACTTTGGGTGAAATTGTGAAGATTTTCATCTTGCCTGCCGCTATTCCCGTGAGGTCATCAATTTTACCTTTATCCACTTCTAAACCTTCTTCCAAAATTGTCCAAGTCAAACTAAAATTATCCAAATTACGAAACGAGTAGGCATTTTTGACTTCAATTTGATTCAAACCGACGTTTTCTAACTTAATGTTTTGGTAAATTTTCTTCACCTCCAAAGCATGTGGATGTAACTGCCGCTCAGGCCCAACGAGTCCGTTGCAGAGGAAATTTTTATCAGAATTAATATCCTTCGCACCCCAATCTCCACCATAACCGTATATCTTTTTACCTGCTTTTTCGATGATAACTCCTTGATCAACCCAGTCCCAAATGAAGCCTCCTTGCAGGTTGGGATATTTCTCAATGATGTCCCAATATTCTTTAAAATTACCTACTGAATTGCCCATTGCATGAGCGTATTCACACATAATGTAGGGACGGTCTTTGTACTTTTGGGCGTACTGTTCTACTTGGGCAGGTTCGGGATACATGGGGCAAACGATGTCAGTATTCCATTCCAACTCAGCACGTTCATACTGCACGGGGCGAGTTTTGTCGTTTTCCTTCAACCATGTGTAAGTATTATAAAAATTCCATCCGTTGCCAGCCTCATTTCCCAACGACCAAATGATGATGGAAGGATGATTTTTATCACGCTCAAACATCCGTTGTGTACGCCTCATGTGCGAGTTCAAAAAGGCTGGATTGTTGCCCAAAGTCTGCATAAGTCCGTAGCCCATTTCGTGCGATTCTATGTTGGGTTCGTCCACCAAATAGAGTCCGTATTCATCACAAAGCTCATACCAACGGGGATGATTTGGATAATGAGAAGTGCGTACTGCGTTGATATTCAGCAACTTCATTAATTGAATATCCTGCACCATTCTTTCTTCCGAAATCACGTGAATTGTTACGGGGTCGTGTTCATGACGATTTACGCCTTTAATATAAATGGGTTTTCCGTTTACCAGAAGCTGTCCATTTTTGATTTCAGAAGTACGAAAACCAATTTTTCGCTTGATAACCTCCAACACTTTTCCATCTTTATCCGTCAAAGTCAAAACCAAAGAATACAAATTTGGAATCTCCGCTGACCATTGAGCCACATTAGCAATTTCTCCTTTCAATGAGAACTTAGACTTATTTGTCCCCTGCACCATTTCGGGTTTTAGGGTTTGCACGGTCAAGGCTTTTGCTCCTACGGCATCCAAAATTTCAGCCGTCAGCATGATATTGGTATCATAATACGAATGATTTTGCATCTCGACATCCAGCGTAAACAAGCCATTTCGGTAGTTATTATCCAAAATAGAGGTTACCCTAAAATCACGAACATCCAATTTTGGCGTAGCGTATAAATACACATCACGCTCGATTCCAGAAATTCGCCACATATCCTGACATTCCAAATACGAACCATCCGACCAACGATAAACCTCCAAAGCCACCACATTTTCGCCCGCATGAACGTACTGCGTAATATCAAACTCAGATTCTAATTTTGAATCTTCGCCGTAACCCACTTTCTGACCGTTTACATAGATATAAAAGGCAGATTTTACGGCTCCCAAATTGATGAAAATCTCCTTTCCTGTCCAATCAGCAGGCAAAACAAACTTCTTGCGATATGAACCCACAGGATTTTCTTCGGGAATGGCAGGAGGTGTATTGTTCAGAATTTTAGAGCTGTATGTAGCTCCCCAATCATCACTTGACTTGAAACGAGTATCGAATTCATAAGGAATATTGACGTAAATGGGTGTGCCATATCCCGCAAATTCCCAATTGGAAGGCACTTTGAAATTATCCCAACGAGTATCATCGTAAGTTTCCTCGAAGAAATTGGCAGGTTTCAGCGAGGGCTTAGAAACCCATTTGAATTTCCAAGTACCGTTAAGCGAAAGAAAATTTTTGGAAGTTGCTTTATTACCAGCCATCGCCAACTCACGATTTTCAAAGGCAAAGGCACTGGCACGGGCAGGAAGACGGTTTACCTCGGTGATATAGGGGTCGAGCCACTCAGGTTTTGGTGATGTGGTTTGTGAAAAAACGGAAAGGCTTAACAGATTGATAGCCAGACACAATATTTTTTTTGACATAAATTATTTAGGAATGTTGTTGAGATTGAAAGAGATGCAAGATAAGGAAATTTTGGGAGTTTGGGAATAGGGGAGAGGGATTAGGTTTTTTTAGATGGAATAAAAAAAGGACTCTAATAATCTTCGCATTGGTGGCTGCGGCAGAATAGTTTTAGCCAGATTCGATAGAAAGGTATGGATTAAAATAGTTGTTCTTTTCTCCCAATGATTTCTATACCTATACTTGTAAATATCTATCTTTTTTGACCACTTATTTACAAGTATAAAAACTATACTTGTAAATATCTATGTTTTTTTTGGGCTTATTTACAAGTATAGGTAAAATGGAAATCCCTATTTCCAAGTTTTTAGTTTGGAAATAGGGGTTTGTATTTATAGCAATCAATCATCAAACCTTCGGATTCACCCAATCGTCCACTTTATCATACATCAACTGATAAATACTTCTGCGGGTTATGATAAATCTGGCTCTGAGGTTCATTCCTTTTTTGATTTTACCCACATAACCCGTTTTCAGTTTAAGAAATGTTTTATCCATCAAGCATTGAACTTTGAAAACTGGTTTCTGATTTTGGATAATAAAATCGTTGGCTACATTCAAGATTTTACCACTTGCCAAACCCCATTGATTGTAATTAAAGCTATTTATTTGGAAATTGGCTTGCATATCTTTCCGTAAAAACCCAATATCTTGTGGACTTACATAACACTCTACCAACAAATTAGAATCAGGAGAAATAATCCCTAAATTTTCGCCCGCCTGTATGCTACTTCCCACGTATTTACCTGTCAATTGTTGAATGGTGCCAGTAGCGGATGCTTTGATTACACACTGTTCCTTTTCTTCCAATAATTGCTTTTGCAGTGCTTCCAATTCAGTAAATTCTATTTGATAACGACTTAAATCAGACTGCCAGAAGGTTATTTGTCTTTCTATACTTGAACGATATTCCGCTACGAGTTGATTGTAAGCATATTCCTTTTCATCAAATTCACGCATGGCAATTACCTTTTCTTTGTAGAGAAAGCGGTCAGTATCTAATTCTTTTTTGACTTTGCGTTGACGTTGGGTACTTTCTTGAAGCGTATATCTGAACTGATTGTATTGCTGAATACATAGAGGAGACATCAAACCTTTGACTTTTAGAATTGAGGAAGAATCAATTTTTACTAATAAAGAAAGGTCTTGAATTAGTTGTCGTTTTTCATTTTGTTGATAAGAATTTAAACGGATTTTAGTGTCTAAGACATCCGTTTTCAAGACAAAAAGTGTTTGTCCTTGCATGATTGGCGTGTTTTCTTTGACTTTCGCTACGGAAATTAGACCTGAAACTAAGGAACGAATTTCGTTTTTCTCCGCAACCGTTCTGATAACGCCATTGCTCTGTACGGACACATCAACGAATACAAAAGGGGTGGCTGCAAATGCTCCGATGATTGCCAATAAAACAAATATATAAATAGACTGACTTCTTACTGAAACACTCGGCAAATAGGATTCAATAGTATTTTCAATGATTTCGGGTGGAAAGAGTTGAGATTGCATAGGATTAAATTATTAGGATTAAACCAATTCAAATTGTTGTTTCCAAAGGCGGCTATACCCTGAATTATTCTGTAAAATCTCTTCGTGCGAGCCTTCTTCTATGAGTTTACCATTTTCAAGTACCAAAATTTTATCGGCATTTTTGATGGTGCTGAGTCGGTGAGCAATGATAATGACCGTCTTTTGTTGATTCCGCAATCGCTGAATTGCTCTTTGAACAAATTGTTCTGAAATACTATCCAAAGCAGAAGTTGCTTCGTCCAACATCAAAATCTCAGGGTCTCTGTATAAGGCTCTGGCAATGGCAATTCGTTGGCGTTGCCCACCCGAAAGACTTGTTCCATTTTCACCAATATACGTTCCGAAACCTTGAGGGAGTTTCTGTACAAATTCTGTAATGCCCAATTCTTCACAGATTTGTAGGATTTTAGGCATATCAGGGGCATAATCCCCGAGAGCGATGTTATCAATAAAATTCCCAGAAAATAAATCGGTTTGTTGAGGAACAACTGCCACTTTCTGTCGGAGACTTTCATTTTTTACATGACGAATATCAAAATTTCCAATCATCACACTACCTGATTGTAAGGGATAGAGATTTTGCAATAAAGAAATCAGCGTAGATTTGCCCGAACCACTTTCGCCCACAATAGCGGTGATTCTTCCTCTGGGCATCGTAATGCTTAAATCGTTAAAAACTTGCACTCTCGAACCATAACGAAACGATACATTTTTAAACTGAATATCACCCATAAAATCAGACATTAGATTGACTTTTTCAGAAGTTTCTTCTCGTTCCAAATCCATGATTTCAAACAAACGGTCTGCGGCAATTAATGCCTCTTGAATGGTTCGGTTGGCGGTGATTAATTGCCCTGCGGGACCCGTAAAATAGCCGATTAGAGCGTAGAAGGACAATAATTCTCCCGCTGTGATTTCATTTTGAATCACAAAATAGCCGCCTGTCCACAATAAAATAATGGTAAATAATCTGGAAATGATTTCATTAGCCGTTCCTGCATAAATACTACTCATGCTTGCCCCAAAAATGGTACGAAGCATGGTGATAAATCTCGTTTCAGTTTTGATGTTGGCAAATTGTTCTACACCAAAACGTTTTATGGTTGCCACTGACGTAATAGACTCCACCAATTGGGATTCCAATTCTGCCGAATTTTCCATCAATTTGCGTTGCTGACGGCGATTTATCTTATTGACTATCACATAAATACTCACGTACAAAGGGATAATGGCTAACATAATCAAAGCCAATTTCCAGTAATAAGTGAACATTAAGGCAAACGAAAACAGTACAACAAAAACATTGACAATCAAACTGAGGGCAACATCGTTAATAAAGACCCGAATCTTGACGGCATCGTTAACCCGAGAGATGATTTCACCTACTCGCATGGTATCAAAAAACTGTTGGGGTAATTGTAGAAGGTGTTTGTAATAACCCAAAATAAGCCTTGCATCAATCTGCTGCCCTGTTTTTAAGGCAAAAACCGATTTGATTGTACCCACCAAAATTTGTAATAATAGTATCAGAACCATGCCGATACTCAATAGATTCAATAGGTTTTGATTACTTTCTGGAATGACATAATCCGTGATTTTTTGGATATAAATAGATGTAGAAAGCCCCAAAAGTGTATAAATAGCTGCTCCAAAAAGGGCTTGAAGCATGACCGTTTTGTGCGGTTGCAACAAAAACCAAAACCTCCTAAGCGAAGAAACTTTTTCATTGCCCGTGGTGAATTGTTCATCGGGTAAAAGTAATATCAAAACGCCTGTCCATTCTTTGGTGAATTCCTCAATGGTCTTTTTGTGCATACGCCCATCGCCTGGATCCATTTCGCTGATGTGGGTGGACGAAACCTCATAAACGACCACAAAATGATGCAAAGTTTCCTTTACAATTACGTGGGCAATGGCGGGTTTGGGGATTTTGCTTAAACTCTCCAATGTTCCTCTAACCCCCTTTGCTTGAAACCCCAATTGTTGAGCCGCCTCAATCATTCCCAATACATTTGTGCCTTTTTTATCGGTACTGGCATACTGACGAATACGAGCGATGGGCAATTGTAGCTTATAAAAAGCCGCTACCGAAGCCAAACAAGCGGCACCACAATCGGTAATGTCGTGTTGTTTTATGAGGGTTTTCTTGTTCATGGTGTTTTCAGAATAACCAACCGTGTAGGCTGTGTAGGAGGAATAGGATTAGGATTTGTTTTAGGGTTTGCATTGGGTTGAGTGTTTATTAAGTTATGAACTTATCTTGTTTGTTTTTAAATAGATTACCCAAAGAGTCAAGACTTGATTTGTAGAGAATCCAAATATCAACATCCTTATACTGTTTATCACAAATAATTATTTTCATAGTATTTATCTCTGAGAATCAATAATAACTTGATGGATACAGTAAGCATTATCAAAAAAATAATTAGTGATGACAAATAACTACTATTACTTACTCTGTTTGTTTCATGGGGTATTAAGGAAGCCAAGAAAACAAGTAAATTATTGCAAAAATGACAAAAAATACATAAAGTTATATTTTTAGTGTAAACATATATCATTCCATATCCAATTCCCAAAACAAATGCAAAAGTCATAATTCCAAAGCCAGAAGTCCAATGAGTTAAACCAAATAAAAAAGCAGAAAATACTACTGTAATCAGATAATTTCTCTGAAATTTTATTTTTAATAAATGCCCGAGTAGAAAGTATCTAAAAAAAAACTCTTCTGCCACAGGAGCAATAATTACTGATAAAACAAAAAAATGAAGTGAAGGAAAATGTTGTACATTTTGTGATATTTTTAAAGATAGGAGTTGAATAGATTTACTGCCTAATATCGATAAACTAATTGACAATATTAAAATTAAGGGAATTGTATTAAATTCAATTTTAGCTAATTTTTGATACTTGTATGGTTGTAAAATTTTACTACAAATAATCAATCCTCCCACAAATTCTATAATGTATGTTGCCCAAATATGGTAAATGAACGATACAGAACTCTTTAAAAAATAATCACAAATAAGTCCTATTATCTCCAATGATAAATAGCATATTAATATTTTTTTCATACAGACATTTTTGATTATTCAACTACAATAGTTTTATTTCCGTATTCATTAGAAATTAAAGAATAGAAAAAATGTAAGTAGCTAACATAAATTAAATAAGTTCGTTTATTCCTAATTTCTACCTTTATTTTTTGTGACAAAATTTTCAATATTTGTCGTAAAAAATCTATTTATAGTCATCTTTTATTAAATAATGGCAAAACTATACCATAAACGAACCTATTAGATTTTGCAGAAATTACATAAAATTAAATTATAAAAGTTGAGCTTTAACAAACACTGTTTACACAACAGAAATTTATGTAAAACCCAACTTATTATAAAATTATCTTGTTGCTGCTATTGTGGCTAATTCTTTGCCAAATTTGCAAACAAAACAACAAGCTATACCTACTACAAAACCAATGGCTCCTCCTACAGAAGGTCCACCTTCACCACCACTTACTGTCATCAATTCAATTTCTGACAATGATTGAAATTCATTAAATTTATTTTTCATTTGAATATTTATTTTATTATTTGTTTAATTTTTTCTTTTAGCAATGACACTGTTTCATTACATTTTGAAATTCACTGACACAATTATTATATTGTTCTTTTACCCAAGATTTCGCTGAATAGTAATAATCTAAAATACATCCTCCATCAGTGTTTACCATTTCAGACGATTCAATCTCAACTACACCATAATTCTCTAATACTAAATTTTTCATTTCGTTAATTATTTAAAATGTTAAACTATTTTATGAAACCAAAAAATCTTCAAAAGTTACAATATCAAGTTTGGGTACTGGAATTGGACTTGGAATGCCATAGATGCAAGTAAAAATTGGACCCCATCCATATCCACCGTCAATATTCATAATCTCGGCGGCATTCAAT
>JANPIG010000601.1:0-5423 GCA_031424875.1 Cytophagales bacterium | reverse complement strand
GTGGTTTCAGCAACACCAAAACCCGTTGATGTTTATTCAAGAAGAGAGAAAAAGATTTTAGCTCCTAATTTAGCGTTTAAAACCAGCACGGAGTTTATTAACATTCCCGTTGCTACAATTGGGGATACCTTAGATGTTAGGGATGCGGGGACTACAAAAATTTTGTATAGTCTCGCCAATTTTAACCCTGCAAGCAGGAGATCTTATACTTTTTATACCTACGGAAAAACAGGGTTTGCAGCTGAGAGATTAAATTCATATACAAATAAGTAATAACATTTTAACATCAAAAAAGCCCTTCCAGAACAATCTGAAAGGGTTTTTTTATTTTTTCAAAATCATCAAAACATTACTAACCGCCCGCTCTCCGTAATGATCGAATTGTTTATTATCACAAGGGAAATTGACAACGCCATCGAAGGGTTGCCCTTTAATATACATCGTTGTTGAACCTCCTCCGTCTAAATTTATCGCATCTTTACACCCCAACATTCTGGATAAATAAGTCAATTCGTGCAAACTCATTCCTTGAGCCATGGCATTTCTGCCGTCCACAGTGATTAATAATAAATCATCGTCTTTCGTTACGCACGCACACGTTCGGGGGTGTCGGTTATTATTAAAAGCATTATTTCTTAACTCTTGCTCTTCATTATTATAAATCAACAAAGGACCTGTTACCAAAATGCTCGATTGAGGTAAAGATTTTTCCCAATAATGTTTTTCACCACCCTTCACAATCTGAATTTTATTATTATCTACCGTGATGGCTGAAAGGCTATGCTCCGGCATTTCCTTAGTAGGTGAATAAGAAGCTGAATCTAAAATCCGCTTATTTATCTTAATAAAATCTACTGACCCTCCCCTCTTAGTATTGAAAAAACCGCCGTTCACAGCTCCCAGAGCGTCATTCTCCATGGCTAATAAACTCGTAGGTTTTAGTTTGCGCAAGGTGTCTCCTTCGGGAATTTGAATATCTGCCGAACCAAAAGCAAACTGAATTTTTTTATTATTAAGTTTTGTCTGAAGAATACTGACGTGCTGATTTGAAGCAAACAATTCACGTTGATTGAAGTGGTAACATTTCCACTGCAAGCCATTTCCCAAATCGGTTGTAATCCACCTGACGTAGGTTAGCATCAGAGAATCGGCGTAATTTTGGGCGTTGGTTACAAATGAAAATAGTGTAAGGCAATATGCAGTTAAGAAAAACCGCTTCATAGATATATAAGCAAAATGATAATAACTGCGAAGATAACGAAAAAAGTAGCTTGATTAGTTTATTAATCCGCTCAATTAGTAAACGGCATAAGTTAAATATGAATTTTAACTTGTGATGTGAAGGGATGAGGTATATTTTCTTATTTCAAAAAATCTTCCTTATTCACAAAAAAATTAGCTGTAATTTTGGGGTAAATATTTTTATGAGAAAGCTGTATTAATTTCATTTTCTCATTCACTCATTCACTCATCAAATTTGAAAGACGTACGAGCAAAAAAGAGTTTGGGGCAGCATTTCCTTCGTGATTTGGACGCTGCTAAAAAAATAGCCGATTTAATGTCGGGTCATGGCGATTATTCACAGGTTTTAGAGATTGGCCCAGGCATGGGCGTACTGACCCAGTTTTTATTACAACATACTGAATATCAGACCGATGTAGTGGAATTGGACGTTGAATCTGTCGAATATCTCAACGCTCATTTTCCAGAATTAAAAGGGAAAATTCATTCTGCCGACTTTTTACACCTCAATTTAGCACAATTTTTCGGAGGTAAAAAGTTCGGAATAGTGGGCAACTTTCCTTATAATATTTCTTCACAAATATTGTTTAAAGTTCTGGATTATAAAGACTTAGTACCCGAAATTGCAGGAATGTTTCAGAAAGAAGTAGCTGTAAGAATTGCTTCAAAACCTGGTAATAAAGACTACGGTATTTTGAGTGTTTTGTTGCAAGCTTTCTATGATATTGAATACTGTTTTTCCTTGGGACCTGAAGTATTTTCGCCTCCACCCAAAGTAAATTCAGGGGTTATTCGTCTGAAAAGAAATAACGTAACTGAATTGGGTGTTTCTGAAAGTATGTTTAAAGCCGTAGTAAAAATGGGCTTTAATCAAAGAAGAAAAACGCTACGAAATGCTCTGAAAGCCCTTCAATTGCCTGAAAATGAATATATGAGCAAGCGTGCAGAGCAATTGGGTGTAGCTGAATTTATAGAGTTAGCAAAAATGGCAGAAGTTAGGGATTAGATTATTGGGAATTGGGTAACTGGGGAACGGGTAATAGTGGGGATTATGACTACCCCCTATTCCCCAACCCCTAATTACCCAAACCCTTAACCCTGCCCCTACCTTACGAATTCAAAAAAGCTACTGTATCTACATATTCAAAAGATGGTCCTACATTATAGCCTGCCTTTCCTGGGAACTCCATACCACATAGTTTTTCTGCATACAGTTTTATGTCATACATCAGTCCCAAGCAATCATCCAAATGTTTTGGCTCTCCATTGAATGTTCTGTGCAAACCCGCCAAAAGCGAATAATAACTTGCATTGAAAGCATCCATACGCCTACGTGCTTCTGTTCCTGCTGCTAACATGGCAGTTTTTGTATTCGGAAACAGAGGATATACATCATTGGCATTGAAAGGAATATCGGGCCCTGTAAACGAAAAACCATTGGGGGCTGATGGGTCTTTCACCAATTTTTTCCCTTTATAAAGTTCCTCAAAACGATAATAATGAGCTATTTCGCCCTCTGGATCCAAGGGTGAAATACTTGTTCCTTCACCCTGTTCTATGATGATATCAATGGCATCAATGGCATTTTGTTTTGTGAGAATCGGGTATAATTCCTTGGTCGAAAAGAACCTTGAAGTTACTTGCTTGGCTGGATTGCCTGGCAATATTTCAGGAGCTAAATCTTTAATTTTCTGTTGCAAAGCCTGATAAAATTCTCCAATAGTCTTGAAAGTTTCTACTGCCGCCATCGTAGCCGATTTGAAAACAATTGGTTTTTCGGGTTCTTCGATTTCCATAAAGACATTTTTTACCACATCTTTTGAATATTTCTCTAAACCCACAATTAAGCTTCCTCCAATACCCATCGGTAAATGCCCAGGGTATTCAGGCACAAAATTGGCTTTGTTTATCTTTGGATTCCCTCCCAAAGCATTCAAAATGTTTGCTGAAATAGTCATGTGCAACATTTCTTCAACAACAATAGAATGAATAATTTCTTTCGGACCTTTGTTGGTAGGCGGTTGTTTGGTAATATTGGGCGATGGCTTTAACGAATATAATGCCGTCAAATATGGTGGAATAGTGGAATGTTCCAATTCAATGGCTTTCTGAAATAAAGGATAAAGTTCTACCAACGATTTAGATTGAACAACCTTCTGTATAAATTTAGGATCTATTTTTAGCATTTTCTTCGAGTTTAAAGGTTTTCAAATAAATTTATAATATCGGCAAAGGCGGGCATTGAGCCATTTTTCGCTTTTACCGCCTCCTTATATTTCTTTTGATTATCGGTCAAAGGAGTATTATCTTCCACAGGATTCACCTCAGTTTTCTTAGGAGTAGGTGTATTACCTGCTGTCATTGCTATTGTGTTTTCCTCCTGAGCAAGCCATTTCAGAATAGTTTGCCTTTTGGTTTTGGATAAATCACGAGTAACGGGCATATGCATAGCATCGTTCATATCTCGTGAGAAGGCAAAAATCAGAATGTCTTTTTTCAATTTTAAATCAGCAGGATTCGCTAAATTGACCAGATATTTACTCATAATTGGGTAAAGATTGGCGTACTGAATCATAATTTCAGAAATATCATCCCACACAGGATGGGCAGGGACAGCAAAGTAATCTCTTAAGTGAATAACCACACTCTCAACGCCCATTGCAGGGTCGGGTGCTATGGTGTTATAATCCAATGAATATACTTGTCCATCAATATATACCCTCGGGCTATAAATGGCATTTCCCGTAATTTTCATTTGCCCAAAACCATTTTTATCCGTCTTAATTGACTGCTGATAACTCACGCCACTTTGCGGAAAATTATTACCATAAATTATACAAGTAGGGTTATTTGGACCTACGGGCACATTGGGCGTGGCAAGTTCCATCAGTATAGTAACAGTAGTATTTGGCAAGGCTCTTCCCCACTGATATGTGTAAAAGTTGACAATCTGTGTATCACCAAAGTCTAAGCGTTGAACAAAATTGTCCGCTCTAACTAACTGACCATCAACAGATTCTCTGGCAATCAAAGCATACTGCGAAGGGTTTGCCATGGAAGGTGTTAATAATACTAATTGATGGTTTGTCAAAGCCTTTACCACATTGTCGGGCAGATTATTATAAGAAACAATGCCGCCCGTAGTGTCAAGCCAACCTAAACCCGTAGTGTACTGTACAGAGCCGATTGATATAAAATCACTGGCATTCAAATAGACCATAGTATTGCTCACGCCATTAGTTAGGGGATTATTGGCAACCCCAAAAATTAAGGATTGAGTCGTGGTAATTCTTCCTAATGAGTCAGCAATTGGAAAACTATTTCCTAAGTCAACAGTAAGTCGTTTTTTCTGAGCCTCAAATAAGAAATTACTTACACCAAAATACACTTTTGGATTATGAGGCTTTGAAGAAGTATTGACGTCAAGTGTTCCGTACAAGCGTCTGCAAGGAGCAAAAGTTTCGGGTTCGCCTGCAAACCAAGGACCGATTGACCCCAAAATTTTTCCCAAAGAAAATCGCCCATCCGCAGCGTGATTGTAATAATAGCCGAAAGCATTGAGTTGCAAACTCAATTTATTGCCTTGAGTAGTAGCTTTCAGATTTTTCAAAAATGGAGAGAGTGATGCTTTCTCACCCCAAACTAAATTAGTCAAAACGGAAGTCCAACAAGCTCCCATGGGTTGGCCATTAACCTGTACGCCAGCACTTTGCCTCAACTGAATATCCCTAAAACAAGTCGGAGAAATGTCTCCTTTTAGTAATAACTCATTTTGAGGCGTACAAATTCTTAGCTGTACACAATACAAGGCTGAAACCATTTGCTGGTCGGGGTCCAAGTCGAGCATTTTGCCCGTGGGTCTTCCCTCAGAACCGGCCACAATCTGCCCAAGCACAATATCAGCCGTAGAATCTGACTGAGTTGTACCATCGGATAAAGTGATTTGCTGAACCTTACAATTCTGAAAATTAAAAACGGCACCACCCTCTGGATTCCACCAACCATTGGTTGCCCCTTGTCCAAATTGCTGAAAGTTGGAGGTGAAAGTAGCATTATTGTAATGCGTTACATCATTATTAACGGTAGAAACATCCGATAGGAAATCTCCCGAAAAAAACAATCTTGATGAATTTAAATAAGACATAGTAATAGTTATTAGGGTAAATAAAAAAGAGAAAATT
>JANPIG010000600.1:0-1050 GCA_031424875.1 Cytophagales bacterium | reverse complement strand
CTAAATTTTGCCATAATCATATCCGAAGACTCTTTATATTTCTTTTGGTTATACAACATCTGAGCAATCAAGTATTGTGCCTCAGCACCGAAATCGTCTTTGGCAAGAGCAATGGTTTGATTAAATGCTTCCGTAGCTTTTGAATAATCATTTTTAGCCATATAAATTTTACCAGTGTACAAATTCGCTTTACTTTTAGCTCCTAATACAACATCGCCAGAATTAGCAACTTCTCTGGCAAAATATAGCGTAGAGTCGGTTTTTGACGTCAAATAATAAGACTCCATCAAAGCTATCAAAGCAGTTTGTTGGTCTTTTTTATCTGCTGCATTAGTCAAAAGGCTCCTGTAATTGGTAATTGCTGCACTTCTATTACCTGCCATGATTTCTAATTCAGCGGCTTTTTGAATAGCACGATTTACTGATTTATATTTTCTATCTCTGATTACGATATAATACCAAGACAGAGCTTCTAATTTATTTCCTAATTTTAGATATGATTCTGCAATCAAATATTTCGCTTCGTATGACTCTATACTGGTAGGGTTTTTTCGAACATATTCTGTTAATGCAGGAATGGCTTTATCATATTTTTCACCATAAAATAAACTCTTTGCAGATTCATACTCTAAGCCTACTACAGAATTATCAGTAGGATTAGCTCTTTGGTAATCACCTAAAATTTGTCCAAATTCTTCTGGACGACCTACTTCATTTAATTCTTCTTGTAAACCAGCCAAGGCATCTTTACTTTGGGGTTCAGTAGGATAATTTTTTAGAATACTTTTATAGTCAGCAATAGCTCCTTCATGATTTGTGGTATTTTGAAATGCCAATCCACGTTTTAATAGAGCTGCTGGAATTAATTTACTTTGTGGTTTATCATTCATCAATTTTGTAAAACCTGTAATAGCAGGAATGTATTGGCCAGCGGTGAAATCTATATTGGCTTCTTGATAAAGTGCATTATCTACATATAGAGAAGATGGAAAACGTTGTTGAATACTTTGGAATGTAGCTTTTGCAGCCTTGGGATCATTTTTCAAAATT
>JANPIG010000599.1:0-8238 GCA_031424875.1 Cytophagales bacterium | reverse complement strand
TTGCAAGGTTCTGGAAAGACTACCTTTTCTGGAAAATTAGCTCAGAATCTCAAAAAAGGTGGTCGTAATGAGCTATTGGTGGCTTGTGATATTTACCTTCCTGCGGCCATTGACCAGTTGAAAGTGCTTGGTGAGCAAGTGGGCGTGGATGTATATGCTGAACCCGAAAATAAAAATGCCGTTGAAATTGCTCAAAATGCTTTGGCACACGGGCGTAAGATGGGCAAGCGTGTCATCATCGTAGATACTGCGGGTCGTTTGGCAGTGGATGAAAAAATGATGAACGAAATTGCAGCGGTAAAAGATGCCATCAAGCCTTCAGAAATCCTTTTTGTGGTGGATTCAATGACGGGACAAGATGCTGTAAATACTGCCAAAACGTTCAATGACCGTTTAAATTTTGATGGTGTTGTCCTGACTAAATTAGACGGTGATTCACGGGGTGGAGCAGCTCTTTCGATTCGTCATATCGTGGACAAGCCCATCAAGTTTATCTCGACAGGTGAGAAAATGGAAGCCCTCGACCAGTTCTATCCCGACCGTATGGCAAGCCGTATTTTGGGTATGGGCGACGTGTTGAGTTTGGTAGAAAGAGCCCAAATGGCGTTTGATGACGAAGAATCAGAGCGTATTAATAAGAAAATTCGTCAAAATCAATTTACGTTTGAGGAATTCTATTCGCAATTACAGCAAATCAAGAAAATGGGACCGTTGAAAGATATTATGGGCATGGTGCCAGGAATGTCTCAGGCTGTAAAAGACGTTGATATTCCAGACGATGCTTTTAAATCTATTGAAGCTATTATTCAGTCAATGACGCTCAAAGAACGCCAAAAACCTGATTTGTTGGATATGTCTCGCAAGAAACGTATTGCGGCGGGTTCGGGTACAACCGTTCCAGAAATCAACAATCTTTTGAAACAATTTGACGGAATGCGTAAAATGATGCGCATGATGAATAACGTGCAAGATGGCAAAATGAAAATGCCAAATATGGCACAGATGATGAAGCGGTAGGGGAAAGCTAAGTTTTCAAATCATAAATCTTTAAGTCGTAAGTTTTAAGTAATAGTTTGTGTTTATTACAATCTATTCCTTAAAGACTTACGATTTTTTTATTAAAAACAACCGTTTACTAAGTCTGGCATATTTTTCGTATAACTACGTAATATATGGATTAAATTTGTGTTAAATAGATAACATAAAATAGCCACTGTTTTTGAGAACCGCCGACGAGTTTTTAACTCCTTAAACAGCCAGAATCATGATAAATAACTTTGTCAAAATCATTTTCCTTACTGCTTTTACTTTTGTTTCAGTATCAGTATCTGCACAATATCTTTCCATGCGTGAAGAACGCCCAAAGACTGATAAGTTCTCTAAAAATTTATTTCAAGTATTTGTAAGTCAGGAAGTTAGCAACCCTTTAACTTTTAAAATTACCATAAATAATCCTGCCCAAGAGTTATTAAATGTGAAATTAAAAGATCAAAATGGCAAACTTTTCCAAGATGATATTTTTCATCGTCGGCCCAATTATGCCATGCTTTTTGACTTGGAACGCTTGGAAGATGGCGTTTATACGCTTTCACTTACCACTAATTATGAATCTTTTACGAAGTCATTTTCCATTATTACCCAAGAATTAGGGACTCGTAATGGACAAATGTATTTAGATAGAAAAGTTGAAATTTTGGAAGGTAAAAATCAAGAATTGGGTATTAGAAATTAGAAATAGAATTCTTTATTATATTTACGAAGTTTTTATTTACGAATTTATTATTAGTTTGAGGTATTTTTAGGTGATAAAGTGTATCACTGATTCTTAAAAATTACTGCTAAAAAAAAACACCATGACAAAATCAACCGCCGTGATTTTGAAGGGAGCTGCTATTGCTGCATACCTTTTGTGTACGTCTGTACCACTCGCTAAAGCTCAGTTTATTTCCATGAATGAGCCAAAACGCAAATCTCTCAAAACTTCCGAAAATGCTTTTAAAGTTGTCATTTCAGAAGAAGAAAAAACCCCTTTAAATTTCCTTATAAAAGTTGATAACCCTGCTCAGGGAATTGTAAAGGCATATTTGCGAAATAAAGATGGATTTGATTTTTTGGAAAGTAAAGTGCTGAGCAATGACCCCAAAGTAGAAATCAAACTTAATCTTGCTACGCTGGAAGATGGAGAATATATCTTTGTGGTAAAAAGTAATAATGGGTTTTTCTTGAAAAATTTCAACCTTCAATCCGGCGATTTGATGACTGCCAGAATCAATGGTAAAGATACCATGACTACTAATAGAAAAGTTATTTTGGAAGATGATTAGTTAATATTTTGATTTATATTTGTGATAAGAAATTAAGGTTGAGCATTTCGGAATGTCTCAACCTTTTTTTGATTATTTGTTTTTAAATTTACATAATTTAACGAGTTTTAAAACTGCATTTAATTATAAGTTAATATTCTGGTTATCAGTTAGTTAATCAACTAATAGCCAGTAATCAACAATTAAAATCATGTCTGTAGAACAATTGATAGAAAAACTAAAAAATGCTCCAGCGCAAATTGAGTTTTCAGAAGTAATTGCCATCGTTGATGAGCATTATGACTTCACACCCACTGCTTTCAAAAATGGAGATATTCATAACGAAGTGGGGCAAAATTCTGGCTCTTGCAAAATTTTTGCTTTTGCCAAATTGGAAGGGTTTGATAAAGCTCAAACCTTGGCATGCTTTGGTGCCTTTTACAGAAAAGATGTTTTAGAGAATCCCATGGGAGAGAATCATCAAAATATCCGTAATTTTATGAAATACGGTTGGGGAGGAATCCACTTTGAGGATGTAGCTTTAAAAATGAAATAATTATTTTACCACATAGAAAGGATAGGTATGATAGTTTTTTTATGGCTAAAACCTAACCTTTCAATTTTTCTATGTCGTAATAGAATGTGGCAGTTTTTTCATATCTCAAATTTCATATTTATTTCCTTTATGTTGATTATTAGAATCCCCGAAACAGCCCAAGAGTGGGAACAATATTATCATCTCCGCTATACGGTTTTGCGTGAACCTTGGGGGCAATTGAAAGGAAGTGAAGTTCTGCAAGACGAAGACCAAGCCGACCACACCATGGTAATGGATGATGAGATACACGAAATTGTGGGTGTAGCACGTATGCAAATCAATACGCCCACGCAGGGACAAGTGCGTTGTGTGGCAGTTGCTCCGCACGTACAGGGGAAAGGCGTTGGGAAATTATTAATGAATTATTTAGAAGAATTGGCCCAGCAAAAAGGCATCAAAGAAATTATCCTTGACGCCCGAGAGAATGCCGTAAAATTTTATCTGTCAATTGGTTACGAAATATTTGAAGAATCTTATTTACTCTTTGGAGAAATCCAACATTGGAAAATGAGAAAAGAAATTAATGCTGCATCTTGACATCTATATTCATTAATCCCCAAGATAATGTTGCCCCTGAAGAGGTATAGGTTGGGTTGAGACTGTTCACTTTCAAAACCCCTTTTCTCATTACGGTTTTACCATCTTTTGTGATTCTGAAATGCTGGAAAACGTAGAATTTTCCTACTTCAATAGCAATCTCTTGCGTGGTGGTTGCCACTACCAAATTCGATAAAACAAAGTCATTCACATTGGTAAAATCAATGATGGAAGCCAAAGGGGCAAAATAAGTGGTTGTTCCTCCTGCTGCCATTACGCTTGCACAATTTTTATCACTGGCAATGTTCCCCAAACCCAATGCTGCTCGCCGTGGATTTGATAAAATAGTAGGTTTAATGGACGGAGAGCCAATAGTTGCGTAAGTAATATCTACAAAATTGATGTTGGAATCCAAGTCACAAGCTGAATATAAATCTCCTGTGGTGGATGAAAATCTGCAGGGGAAGCCGCTTCCTTGTACGCCCAAAGTGATGTTTGACCAGGCACTAATCTGTTTTGTACCCAAGGGGGAAATGGCTAAGGCTTTGCGGGTAATTTTTCCTTTAGAATCAGTAATTTCAATGTAAAAAACTCGTGAAACCGTAATGCCTACTTCGGGTGGGACAACCTCTAAACTTTGTATTTGTTCATCTACATTTTTTAAACGAATATTATCCAACATCAAAATCCCTTTTTTCTCTGCATTATCGGTAATGTAGGCAGACATTTTTACAGGATAACTTCCATCAATAGCCTTTTTTATATTGAAAGAAAGTGCCAAGATTTCGTCTTTGGCAATCGTAATGGTATTCTTTACCTCCAATCTTGAGTCCGCAAATTTGATAATTAATTTTCCGTCTGCCACATTCAAAGGTTCATCGCCAGGTTCGGGTGTAGGGCCTGCGCATGAAAAGATAAAAATGTTTAAAATAGTAAGAATAAAGTATTTTTTCATAAAATTGATATGAGATTATAGACCTAAAATTACGAATTTTTACGGTTTCTCCACCATTTTTTTAGCAAATAAATCACGCCCCACAATACCAAAAAGTACGGAATTAAGTAAAATAGTCCAATAATCATGGCGAAGAAAGAGTTCCAACCTTCCACAAAATTTTTCCATATTTTTACGTAAAAAGGCTGTTCAGGGGCAGAAGAAGATTCTGTTTCTTGGTAAAAATTTAAGGTAACTGTCGAGTACGAAATTTGGTCATTTAGATATTTTTGTCGCCCTTCTTTGGCTTCAATTTCTTCCCGAATTACCCTGATTTGCTCCTCAACCGCCATAATATCCTGCACATTTTTGGCTTGTTTCAGCAGTTCCAAATATCGCTCAAAAACCTTTTGTTTTGATTTGATTCGGAGGTCATTATCCACATATTCAGCCGTTACATCTTCGGCAGATACGTTTTTAGAATCCGTATAAACCGACTCTTTTTCTACATCTCCCAAAAAAATTTCAAACTTTTCCGCAGGAATTCTGACTGTCCAAGAATTCTCTAAATTCCCACTCTGCCGATTTTGATTAGTATTAGAAATATAGCCTCCCATTGCCTGTACACGAGCTTTTATGCTCATTTCAGCCTTCCGCAAATCATCAACTTTGAAACGAATATCAGCGGTATGAATTATCTTTTTAGGGACATTTGGAGCGGGTGGGGGAGGAGGCGGAGCAACTTCTTCATCCGCCTTTATTTCAGGAGGTAAAAATTTTGTAGTTGTAATTTTTAAGGATTCTGCTGCATCTTCAACTACTGCGTACTCTTGTTCTCCTTTAACAGATTCATTAGAAACAATCTCCACATTTTTAGAAGAACACCCAAACATTAAAATCATTAGGGTAAAAATTGTGATTAGTTTTTTCATGGTTTTCGGATTATTTTCGTGAAATCAATTATAACTATTTTTTTAGTTATAATAATATTTTAGTAATAAAATTATTCTGAATGATTAAAAATGTGCCTTTGTCATGCTGAAAGCATCTCTTTGTATGATAGAAATAAACGCTTTTGCTATCAAACAAAGAAGATGCTTACAGCATGACAAGGAGAAATTATTTGCACAAAAAAACCCTCTATTTACTAAAATAAAGGGCTTTTTACATAAGATTTCGAGTATAAAAATTAGCAATCAAATTTTCTCTAAACTCTAAACTCTAAACTCTAAACTCTAAACTCTAAACTCTAAACTCTAAACTCTAATCACCTCACCAACTCAATCCATCCCTTCAAATTCAGCGAAGGAGAGGCTGGGTCAAGCGTAAGAAATTTCACTTCGCAAGTATAAAAATATGAACCTGCTGGCAAAGCATTACCTGATGAATCATTGCCATTCCATTCCAATTTTGGACCACTATATTCATACACTTTCTGACCGTTTCTATTATAGACCACAAACACCACATTCTGCACAAATCTTGGGCATTTCATGGCTTGGAAAATGTCATTTTTGCCGTCCCCGTTGGGCGTAAAAATATTCGGTAAATCAAACGATGTACAGTTGTCCTTGCAAACCACATTACTTCTGGCACTTTCCGTTCCAAAACGATTCGTTGCCGTTACGTAATAACATCCGATATATGAATCCGCCTTCGTATGCGTAAACGTAGTAGCGGGTGGTTTTGGCGAGGTTACTTCTCCAATTTTCGTAAAATCTGCTCCCACTGCTGGCGAATAATAAATGGAATACTTCACAATTTCTTTATCACAATCTGCCCCAGAACCAGCCTTGTCTGGATAAGTCCAAGTCAATTTATTCTCAAAAGAAGTAGTATTACAATTCGTTTCGTCCTTATTGTATTTACCACAATCTAAAGCATCAATCAGCACCACGGGCGGACAAATAACGAGGTCAGTTTTGGGCGTTGCACAAATAATTTGCGAGAAATTATACAGTAAATCAGGCTTAATTTTGGGGTCGCCATACGTTCCTACGGTCTCTACTTTGTAGCAATACGATGAATCAGGAGACATTTTAGCGATTGCCAAACCATCAGCCGCATAGCTATCTCCACCTTTATCCGTAAAAGTAAACGTGTTAGTATTTGTTACAGCAACATCCGCAATACGGTTGAAAATGCCCGAACCTTGCTTAGTTTCACGAAATACTCGGTGCGTTTGATTTTGGTTGTTCCATGGCACTGTTGCTTGCCACGTAACGGTTACTGCCCGAACATCTGCTGTTGCGGTTGCTCGAACACTGCTGGCGTTTTCGGTAGTGTCCAAAGCGGTCAAAGCGTTGTTGTCAGTATAATAAAAAACCAAACGATAACGGTAAGCATTATCAGTAGTATTCAAGCCTGTATCTTTGAAAAGCGTATCCAATTTTCCTGCTGTCAAATCAGTATCAATATTAGGCGAAACTTGCGTGAAACCTGTTGTACCTGTCTGTCCAGTAGCTCTAAATAAACGATACTGATAAGGTCCTTTATATTGCGTTCTATCCAAACTAACTGGACGAGTCCAACGTACCGTGATTTCACCCGTAGTTTTATCGGTTTTATCAACGGTTACATTCGTAATTACTGATCCCTGAAAAGGCAAATTAGCACAGGCTTGGTCAGAGGTTACGCTTTGGGTAGAGTTTGTTCCATTCGTAAATAAAACTACCGTACGATAACTATAATCAGTATTCCTTTTGAGATTTCTATCCGTAAAAGTAGTGGCATTCACGGGGACACGACCCACTTCGGTATAACCTTCGGAGGCTGGCAATCCAACCGTACAAACGGGCGGTTTATAAGTACTACAGCCTTCTTTACGATAAATAATAATGACTGCTCCTGCATTTTGACAAGCATAAGAATCCCATCTTAAGGTTATTTGTCGGCTTCCTGCATTTGGAATCAAAGTTAAATTTTTAATTCTGGGAGCAATAATTTTTATTTTCCAAATTTTACTGTCCACCAAGCTCGGAATGGTATTGGTTCTTGGCAAATCCTGTACTTTAAACAAAATATCATAAGGTTCTTGCCTAACATGATTACAATTTGTCTGCCATCTAAACCTTCCAGATGCTGGTGATGCAGAATTTGGTGTATTAGCAAAAGTGGCGTAATCGGCTGGAATAAAGGTAGTTCCGTCGGCCAATTTGTAAACTTGCCCTGTTGAAAGAATTGTTAAATTGTCTAATCTACCTGTTTTTGATGGCGTATCGTTAGCAGTGATGGTGTAGTCGATTATTGTTCCTGCCTCCACACAAATATCTTCTGGTACTTTTATTTTGGGGGCAGCATTAACAGCATCTTTCACCTCAATCTGCATATCTCTAACTGTGATTGAAATCAAAACACCATTCCGCCATTCTTCCACAATAAAAGCAGTATTGTATAGTCCTGGCTCTTGGGGAACATCCCAAATTAAATCGCCAGTTCGTGGGTCAATCGTGAATGAACTGGCAGCCGCAGCTACCTCGTTGGGTTGTCTAAAACCAGGAATAGCCGTTCCTCTGTCCACACAGTCATCTTGATTTCCTCTACGACATAAAATCAATTTATAAGCAAGACTATCGCCTTCTACATCTACAGCATTAGGATTATGAATAAATTTTTGACCCACAATTGCCGTTAAATCTACTGCTGGGTTCAACAAAACGGGTGTAGAGTTTTGTCCCAAGCCTGGGTTAACTTTCAAAATAGTTTCTACATAAAAAGGCACTTGCTGAGAATCACCAGGAATATTTCTCACGTTTGCATTTCGATTAGAGATTGCCACTGAAACCCGATAATCGCCAGGAGCTGCAAACGTATATATGGCTTTATAAACACCCTTTGCCACACCAGGAGCTATTTCTTCACCTTGC
>JANPIG010000598.1:0-5616 GCA_031424875.1 Cytophagales bacterium | reverse complement strand
TCGCTTAGCTTTATGCGTGTAACATTCTCAAAAGTAATATTTCCGATATTAGTTTTTATAGTATTTCCAATAATTTCTACCTCTACTTCTGGATGAAAATGCAGATAGGCTTTGTAAGGATAATTTGTTTCCCCAAGGATTCTATCCTTAATTATAACTCTTTGATTTTCAACCTGATAACTTCTTTCATAAATTATTCCTACGTAATTATAACCGTCATGTGAGGCAATGATTTCCTGTTCATTTTCATATAAAATTTTAGCCTTTGCTCTCCTACCTACTCTAAAACTTGACCACATTTCGGATTGTTCGAAACCTCCGATTTGAACAGTATTATGAGCTATAGTTGAGCGTTCTAAATGTCTGATTTCGTTGTTTTCATAAGTGGAAGTCCCTGTATCAACAATAAAAGGTTTTTCATGTATGTATAACACAAAACTCAAGGTATCGCAATGGGCATGAGCAGGTTGATAATCTGGAGCAATATTGCCCACGTCCATCAATAATTCAAAATTATCATTTTCGAATTTTCGATAACCACTTTCGGCTAATTCAATACCTTCTGGTTTGACAATCAGTCTATTAGCATATTCCATGAGTTGTTTTGTAGAGGGAGCGATGTTCTTTGCTCCATCATTTACCAAAGGAATATCTCCATTTTTAAAAGTGATATTTTGGAGAAAATTGAGCATTTTTTGAGCGTAGAAAGTTAATGTTTTATCAAGTTCATATTCGCTAAAACCTTCATTATTTCTTACCAAATTCAAACAATCCAGCACCCTAAAAAGAATAATTTGATGATACATAGGTGAACGCTCAAAATGCCCACCATCAGCTAATATTTGTTCGGGTAATTCTTCTTGAAAAATTTTATTTGCTGAGAGTAAAAAGCATTCATTTCTGAAATAAAAACCTCCAAGTAATAGTGAAAAGGCATTTTCTAAGAGATGATTTCCCATCAGATGGTATTCCAAATTATCGTTTAATCGGACATATTGAGCCATCAAAAATCCATCAACTTCAGATTCTTCGATTTGGTATTTACTTAGAAATTTTATCCAATTAATGCCCCTTAAGGACATTGGATAAGGTTCGAAGCCCGTTTTTAGATTTTTTCCTTCCTGTATATATGCTTGAATGAGGGCAAGACCTTCCGCTTTAATGATATTTTCTTGATTCAGAAAATCAAAATAATTGAGGTTATACGCCCACAATTTGCCAAATGTTTTTTCATCATTCCAATTGATTTTATTGGCTGGAAATGTTTGAGATTGATTGAGAAATTGAAAACGATTTTGTTCTGAAAAATAGCTGTGACTACTTGGGATTGAGGATTTTAGATTTATTGAATAGCTTTTGGCAGGAACAAAAAGGGCGTATTTGATGCCCATATTCTTCCTAATACTCCCCCTAATTTTGTAAAACAGACGATAATAAATCTGTTTAGGACGGAGATGAATGAGGGTATTATAATATAGGGAAATTTTCAATGCGGAAAGAATATATAACTAACCCAAATGGCTGTGATAATACTAACTAAATCAGCGGTCAGACCTGCCCAAAGGGTATAACGAGTTTGCTTGATGCCGACAGAACCAAAATAGAGTGCCAAAACATAAAAGATGGTATCTGAAGATCCTTGAAAAACACAAGCAAGTCTGCCAGCAAAAGAGTCTGCACCAGAAGCCTGCATGGTACTAATCATCATCGCTCGTGAGCCTCCGCCGCTTAAGGGGTGCATGAGTGCGGTAGGAAGGGCATCCGTAAATGAAGTATCAAATCCTAAGAAAGCAACGCCCGATTTAATTACGCCTACTACCATATCTAACGTTCCCGCATTTCGTAAACAACTGATTGCCACTAACATGGCTACTAAATAGGGAATAATTTTTACCGAAGTTTCAAATCCTCCTTTTGCTCCTTCGATAAAAGCATCAAAAATATCTACCCGTTTCCAAACGGCTCCTAAGATGAATGACAGTACAAACCCGTAGAGAATTAAATTGCTTACAACTTTAGAAGTGCTTTCGATTTCTTCTTTGGGTAGATTGGAAAAGTACCAAAGTACCAAGCCAATAAAAAGCGTAATTCCTCCTAACCAAGCCATCACAATTTTATCAAAAAGGTTAATTTTTTGACGAATTGCTACAAAAATCAGCCCCGTCAAAGTAGCGAAATAAGTGGCAATGAGACAGGGGATAAATATATCAGAAGCATCTTTTGCTCCGTAAATTGATCGCTGTGCCATAATACTCAGAGGAATCAAAACGGGACCTGCACTGTGCAGCACCAAAAACATGATTTGGGGATTGGAAGCGACTTCTTTATTGGGATTCAATTCTTGTAATGACTGCATAGCTTTGAGTCCGAAAGGCGTGGCAGCATTGTCTAAACCCAACATATTGGCAGAGAAATTCATTATCATTTGTCCACTGGCAGGGTGATTTGGGGGTACTTCTGGGAAAAGTCGATTGAAAAAAGGTCCAACTATTCTGGCTAAAAATCCAATTGCTCCTGCCTTCTCACCAATGTTTAATAAACCCATAAAAAAGGTCATTACTCCCGCCAAAGGCAAGGCAATTTTCATCACCGCTACTTCGGCAGAATCAAACATTCCGTCCACAATTACTTTGAAAATCTCCGTTTTTTGAGCGGGTGGAATATCAGGATTCGCCCATTTTATTAAGGCGGTAATGAAAGCAGCCACGAAAAATATCACCCACATTGCTGAAAGGGGTGTTTGCTTTTTGAGGGTAATGAAGTTTAAGATTTTTTGGGTAAAGTTTTGCATCTATTATCAGTGGGGTTTTCTATTTCTCTAAAATACTGACTAAATTTATACCATTATTTCTTACCATAAAGCCTAAATTATGAAAAAAACATTCTTTGCTTCAATTTTATCTATATTTTTATTTATTCCTTTTCCCCAAAAAACAAAAATACCTAACTCTACGAAACAATCAGAACTTTGCGAATACGAGCAAAAAATGCGTCAGCAAGGTCTGGTAAATATTCAAGAAATTGACCCTTCTATTTTAGTGAATTTGAAGTATTCTACAACAGATAATTTTGTAGGAAAAGATGTGTACGGCTGTATTACGCAGTGTTTTCTACAAAAACGCCCTGCCGAAATGCTCTCAAATGCAAGTAATTTATTACAACAAAAACACCCTAATTATCGTCTTTTGGTTTATGATGGTGGCAGACCGTTGAGCATCCAAAAGGTGCTTTGGAATTCTTTGACTCAATATTCACCGAGACAGCGGGCAACTTATGTGGCAAATCCTGCCGAAGGCTCAATTCATAATTATGGAAGTGCCGTGGATTTGACCATTGCCAAAGCAGACGGTACGCCCTTGGATATGGGGACAAAATATGATTTTTTCGGGGAATTGGCTTACCCTAAAAAAGAGACATATTTTTTGAAAATCAAGAAGTTAAGTAATCAGCAAGTGGCTAATCGTCAATTGCTTAGGAATATAATGAAGTCGGTAGGATATATGCCAATTGAGTATGAATGGTGGCATTTTAATGCAGTTTCAAGACAAACTGCAAAAGCAACTTATCGGATAATTCCTTAATTCGATGTTTGATGTTTGGTTTTCGATGTTCGTATTTATCGTTAAATGTTCGATTTTATTTTAAAAAAATATAAAACTTAATACAGAACACCGAACCCAGAAAACTAAAAATCAAAAACCGAACATCTAACATCGAATCACAAACATCTAAAAAATTATCCCGCTAAAGATTTCAGGGCTGCCAAGCTTGGTAATAGACAATAAGCTGTTCCTCTGGTTTGAATAAATTGAGGTAGGCCATTGATAACCAACGACCCTTGAACTGTGGGCGTTGCTGGATTCTGAAACGGAATCGTAAATGAAGTTACCATACCTGATGTATATTTTCCATTAACTCTATTACCCAATAAGGCATCTTGTGGAGGATGAGCTACTGAATAATTGGGAGATGGACTAAAATTATTGTAATTCATCCAACCATACAATTTCTCAAACTGTTGGGCAATGCTTCCACAGAAAAATAAACCAATCAAGCCCCTATCTGCACTATCATTTTGCCCTGCTATTAAGTCAGGTCCATAAGGCATTCCTCTACGCAAAATTCTGGGGGGCGTGGCTGTTCCTTCGCCAGTGGTTAAGGTTTGGTCTCGTGGATTGGCAACCCGTGTATGTGCCGAGAATGGGCATTTCAAACTACTCGGAATAAACTGATTTGGATCTGTGTTTCCCTGTCCATAGATGAAATTCTCTCCATCCTTTGTGGTGGGGCTGGGTGCATCTGGGCTCAACATCAACGGTGAGCCATTTCGCCATCTTCCTACTAATTTTGCCGCAAACCATTCCACTAATTCATCTTGATTGAGGCCTAAAAATGCCAATTGAGCCACATTTGTTGGGTTTGTGGCTTGTTGAAGCAAAAAATTATTAAAGCCTACAACGTCTTGATATAAAATTCTAAAGGCATCATAACTGCCATCCAGTGCAAATTGAGCTTCGGGATTGGTGGAAATATTGGCAGAAGGACCTGGGTCAATGATAGAATATTGTGGATAGCCAATCACAAAGTTATCTAAATCAGACTGATTTTCAGTGGCTACACTGGTGGGTGTACCCAGAGCGGGTTCAGAGATTCCATCGGTATATCCAAAATGAATTTTACTGGGGTCGTTTCCTACCAAAGATTGATACAAACGCCCATCCCCATCCTTCAAAGGCAATAATTCTGTTAATCCATTAGTAGTAGCAGAGGTAGTAATTAGAGCAATAATTTGGGATAAATCATTATTTGTCAGTCCATAAGCGTGTACAATGCAATGAACATCTTGATTTTGAAAATTATTATACCACCAAGTTGATGGGCTACTCGTTCCAGCATCCATCAAGGATTGTTGCGAACCTTGCGACCAAGGTCCTTGCTGGAATTCGGCAGGAAAGGTACTTTGCGAAGTTTTAGCAACGCCTAATATTGTTAGACCATTATAGGTAATACCAATATTGAGCATTGATAAGGGTTTATTGGTTCCCCAACTTGCTCCTGACTGTACTTTGGGATATAAATCTGCAAAAAAAGCCTTGGTGTTTAGAGTAATATTGGAGGCTTTAAAACTAAACATCAAATGACAGGAATACGGGTGGGTATAGCCACGAACGATAAACCCCTGCACATTTGATGGATTGGGAGTTGTGGTTGAGACAGACATGGTTCTGAAATTTTAAGTATTAAGTAAATTATTTAGAAAGCATTTATTTGTACCACCGTATCGTTGTAGGCTTCAAATAAATCATCTGGCTGACTTAAATTATTACTCGTAATAAAATTTGCAAAAACGCTTTCATCCGTGATGGGTAAAGGTGGATGCACAAGGGCAATTGCCGCAATGGCGTTCAATAAGGCTTTAAAACCCAAGCCCGAATTCCAAAATGTACTTAAGTACGGATCCATTGCTCCGTCAAAAGCCGTAATCAGCGTAATGGCGTTAATACCATCTCCGCCAGCATTAGGAATAAGAATCAATCGAGCGTAATGAACGATTTGAATTTCTGTCAGAATACCCGTCACGATATTAGAAAAATCTTTATAAAGTGCCTTGGCGGC
>JANPIG010000597.1:0-2610 GCA_031424875.1 Cytophagales bacterium | reverse complement strand
CGAAGCCACACCCGCTGGCGTAGGAGCAATTGCTATTATAAGAGTCTCAGGCTCAGAGACTATTTCGATTGTGAATAAACTTATCAGAGGTAAAAATCTAGAAAAACAAGCTTCACACACTATTCATTTTGGCACTATCCGAGATGGCGAAATGATTGTGGACGAAGTGTTGGTTTCTTTATTCAAAGCTCCATCGTCATATACTCGTGAAGATACCATCGAAATATCTTGTCATGGTTCAGATTTTATTATTCAAAAGATCCTGAAACTGATTCTTCGGGAAGGTGCAAGGCTTGCCAATGCAGGTGAATTTACCCAACGAGCTTTCATGAACGGACAATTAGACCTTGCCCAAGCGGAAGCCGTAGCTGACTTAATCGCCTCAGATTCAGAGGCTTCTCATCAAACTGCCATTAATCAAATTAGAGGAGGTTTCTCCAAACAAATTGCTCAATTACGTGAACAGCTCATCAATTTTGCTTCTTTGATTGAATTGGAATTAGACTTTGGGGAAGAAGACGTAGAATTTGCCGACCGTGATGATTTGCGACAATTAATTTATCGAATTCAAACGGTTTTAGTGCCACTGATTGACAGTTTTGAAATGGGAAATGTTATTAAAAATGGTGTTCCAACCGTGATTGTAGGCAAACCCAATGCAGGAAAATCAACACTTTTGAATAGGCTTTTGAACGAAGAAAAAGCCATTGTGTCAGACATTGCAGGTACAACTCGTGATGTGATTGAAGACGAACTTTTTATTGAAGGAATAAGATTTAGATTAATTGATACCGCAGGACTTCGTAAAGCCACTGATACTATTGAAGCTATTGGCGTTGAACGGACGATGCAACAAATGGAAAAGGCAAGTTTGATTGTGTATCTATTTGATGCTTCTGAAATTCAATTGTCAGAAATTAGCAAACAGTTATTAGAATTTAATGCTCCATATATCTTAGTTGGGAATAAAGTTGATAAACTGAATAGTGCGGTAAAAAAAGAGTTTGAATCAGTTTATCCAGAAATTATTTGGATTTCTGCTTCTGAAAATCAAAATATAGAGATATTAAAAGATATTTTAGTCAAAAAAGTTAAAACAAAAGAGATAAAATCTGGTGATACTGTGGTGACGAATTTAAGACATTATCAACACCTTTACCAAACCAATGAAGCCTTAAACAATGTTTTGGAAGGATTAAGTCAAAGTATTACAGGTGATTTCTTAGCTCAGGATATTCGTTTTGCTTTGCATCATTTAGGGGAGATTACGGGTGTAATTACTACGGATGATTTGTTGGCGAATATATTTAGTAAGTTATGTATAGGAAAGTAAGAAGTATAAATAAAATAGTATAAAACCCTAATAAATCGCTGAAAAAGGCATTTATTAGGGTTTTCTTTTTGTCATTATTTTGTGTTATGAATAGTTTGATTGCATAAAACATTGGCTATTGATATGTAAAACAACTTCAATTTATTTTGAAAAAAATATTATGTTATATCACAAAACAATAATATATTTACATCATTTTACCACTATTCAATAAAAGGAATGAAAGAAAAAATCAAACAACTAATTGCTGAAAACTTGATACGTCAAGGAAGTTTAAAATTAACCTTACGAAACTTGGAAGTAATGGAAATACGAGACGATGAACGAACTTCCGCAATTTTGGACGCTATTCAAGAATTGGAAGATAAAAACAAAAAACTTTACGAAATACTAAAACAGATAAGTGAATCTTAAATAATATTGACATGAAAGAACTAATTAATAACCTCATCAACGCCAAAGATTTAGCACAATATGAGACTGCAAGTAATGCTTGTTTAGCGTTTTTTGAAAATGCGAATGACACACAAAAAGAACAGATTAGAAAGGCCATGAGAAAGAAAGCCGATTTAATAACAGCGGAAGCCAAACAGACAATTACCAAAATATCAAAAACTATTTCAGAATTTGAACAGAAAGAAGTGATATTGGAAGTAAACGGACGTAAATATCCGCTTGATGAATGGGTTACACTGAATGACTATATTAAAAAATTTGATTTGAAGAGTACAATGGTAGTCAATAATTGGATTAAAAGGGGCGTTGTGCCAGCCGAAAATGTTATATCAGTTGGACGATTGAACAATCTTAAATTAATCAAAGCAGTACCTTATTTGAGTAGATAACAAATTCTTATAAAAACAAAAAACTGCCGTAATGTTGGATGTTCGACAGGGTTTTGAACTAAAATAATGAAGCAAGATAAAGAGTTTTTTGATCTTGAAGTAAAAGATGTTCAAGTTATGAAAGGGGAGAAAAGTGTTACACTAACTTGGACTTTCGTAAATTTACAGCAAGACGTAATCAACAAAATTATGGAATCGTCTTGTAAAATTCGCAAACACTATGAAGAAGATTTGCCCATTAAATATCAGTTAGAAATATCAGAAATAGCTAAATTTTCATGGCTAAGTTATTTTGATAAATCTGAAATACTCGGAATAGAGTTATATCTTAGTCATGGAATAGTAGTTGGAAATATTTTGGATAATTATAATGATTGGCGTGAATTACATGAAAGTAAAATAAAGCCACAATATAAATTTTTTGCAAATCAA
>JANPIG010000596.1:0-2372 GCA_031424875.1 Cytophagales bacterium | reverse complement strand
TTTTTAAAAAGTTTAAATCTGAATTTTAATGCAAATATCACCCACAGACCTCATCATAAACCCCGACGGAAGTATTTATCACCTCAATATCCGCCCTGAACATTTGGCAGATACTATCATTACCGTTGGCGACCCTGATCGTGTTGAAAAAGTTTCGCAATACTTTGATTCTGTAGAATTTAGAATCAATAAACGTGAATTTATTACACATACTGGTACATTGAGCGGTAAGCGTTTGACCGTTATTTCAAGCGGAATTGGTACGGATAATGTAGAGATTTTGATGAACGAATTAGATACTTTAGTGAATATTGATTTTGAAACGTTCGAAGAAAACAAAAGTCATAAATCGTTGAATATCATTAGATTAGGCACTTCTGGAAGCTTGCAAAGTAGTGTTCCATTAGATAGTTTTGTGGTATCAGAACAGGGTATAGGATTTGATGCTTTGGGTTTTTTCTATACCTCAGAAAATAATCAAACTACTATGGCTTTGCAGCAAGAGTTGAATTTAGAATTTATGCCTTATTGCAATCCAGCAGGATTAGATTTGTACAAATTATTCATGGAAACGGCTCCAGAAAATTGGTTTGCTGGCATGACAGTAACTTGCCCAGGGTTTTATGCACCGCAAGGACGTACTTTAAGATACTCTCCCAAGATAGAGAATTGGCTTAAAAAAATGAATGAGTTTCGTCATGATGGAAAGGTGTTGACTAACCTTGAAATGGAAACGGCTGGCTATTATTTAATGGGTAAAATTTTAGGGCATGAAGTTCTTTCAATTAGTGCCATTGTGGCAAATAGGATGACCAATAAATTTTCTAAACAACCAGAAAAACAAATTGATAATTTGATAAAATATGCTTTGGAGAAGATTGTTGCTAATTAACGCTCAAAGTTTTTCAAGGAATTAAATTCTGGGTGCTTGGGAGTTATATGAAAGTAATGTTTCTGAATTTCTACTAAATCGTTTTCGTAATTTCCTGTTGGATAAAAAACGTTCAGATATCCTCCTTCTTTTTTAGCAAAATCCAAAAAACCAAATATAATTGGCACTTTTGCCGCTAAAGCAATGTGATAAAATCCTGATTTCCATTCGCTTGTATAACCCCGTGTTCCCTCTACTGGAACCACTAAATTAATGGGCTGAGTAGATTTTATTATCATATCAGCCATATCATTTACTAAGTTATTTTTTTGTGAACGATTGACTGGAACACCCCCTAAGCCTTTGATTATCAAGCCTAAAGGGAATTTAAAAAGGGAAGCCTTCGCTAAATATTTCAAGGGGATTTCAGAAGAATACAACATGGCCATCGTAAAAGGATAATCCCAATTTGAGGTATGTGGTGCAGCTATCATAACGGCTTTTTTATAACTCAGAACTCCATTTGGTGTAGTATCAGTTATTTTCCATCCCCACAATTTTAAAATAATTTTCCCTAATAATTTTATCATATTTTTATTTTGATAATAGTACATTTGTTATCTTAAACAAAACTACCTAAATACGATTTGGGTTTCACCAGAAACCGTATTTATTTATCAACAATATGCAAAAACCCTTAATATTAGTAGCAAACGATGATTCTATTGCTGCAAAAGGAATTAAAACATTGGCAGAAGTAATGTCAGAAATTGGAGAAGTGGTTGTGGTAGCCCCTGATACACACCAATCGGGTATGGGACATGCCATCACCCTCGACCGCCCGTTGAGAGTGGTTAAAGTAAAAAATTATTTACCTAATATTGAAGCCTACAAATGCAATGGTACTCCCGCAGATTGTATAAAGTTCGGTAAACATTTTTTACTGAAGGGTCGTAAAATTGATTTGGTTGTGTCGGGTATAAATCATGGGTCAAACTCTTCAATTGCCATTTTATACAGTGGTACTATGTCGGCTGCAATTGAAGCAGCTATTGAAGGCATCCCTGCGATTGGGTTCTCTTTAGGCGATTTTTCACCCGATGCAGACTTTTCTCATGTAACACGCTATGTAAAAGAAATTGCTCAAAAAGTATTAGATAATGGAATGCCCAAAGGGGTTACTTTAAATGTAAATTTTCCAAAAATTTCGGATGAATCCATTAAGGGAATAAAAATCTGCAGACAGTCAAATGCACTTTTTAAGGAATCATTTGAGGAAAGGAAAGACCCCTACGGCAGACCTTATTATTGGATGGATGGATTCCTTTTAAACGAAGATATGGACGGCGGCACGGATGAAGATGCGTTGAAGGAAAATTATGTTTCTATCGTACCCGCCAAATTTGATTTAACTGATTATCAGGCAGTTGAAACTTTAAAAACTTGGTTTTAACGTACTGTGAGCCATGAGATTCAAGATTATAAATAATAAAAACACTTT
>JANPIG010000595.1:0-2552 GCA_031424875.1 Cytophagales bacterium | reverse complement strand
TTTGCAAGAGCCATAGGCTCGATTCTCTTGTAGCCGTAGGTTTCAACCTTCGGAATCGTTGATAAATCGTTCATAAACATAAAACAAACCAATTTAACAAAATGACCAAGATTCTACTTGCCGAGGACGACCCAAATTTGGGAACATTATTGCAGGAATACCTCACCATCAAAGGCTATGAAACCACTTTGGCAAAAGATGGCGATGATGCCCTCACAAAGTTTGTCCAACAGAATTATGACCTCTGTATTTTTGATGTGATGATGCCCAAAAAAGACGGTTTTACGCTCGCCAAAGAGGTGCGTATGACCGACCGAAATACGCCTATTATCTTCCTAACCGCCAAAGCCATGAAGGAAGATACCCTACAAGGTTTCAAATTAGGGGCGGATGATTATATGACCAAGCCCTTTTCGATGGAAGAATTGTTGGCTCGTTTGCAAGCAATTTTGCGGAGAAGCCAAAAGGCAGAAGACCAAAACGAGAAGGTTACGAGTTTTCAAATAAAGGGTTTTGTCTTTGATTCCGACAAGCAAACTCTCACTCGTGAAGGCGATGTTCAGAAATTGACCGTCAAAGAATCCAAATTGCTCACCCTTCTTTGCGAGAACATGGGCAACTCCGTAAGCCGTAGTTATGCCCTAAAAATGGTTTGGGGAGACGATACCTATTTCAACGCTCGAAGCATGGATGTTTACATTACCAAACTCCGCAAATTCTTAAAAGAAGAGCCTGATATTCAGATAGTTAATGTTCATGGAGAAGGATTTAAGTTGGTTATTTAAGTTGATAATTTTCAATGCTCAACGAATAATATTCAATGTTCAAGGAAAATGAGCGAGTCGTATAATTTTTCCTTGAAAATTTAGCATTGAAAATTGAACATTGAAAATTAAACTTGTGGAATTATTTTTTTTACTACCTTTGCCACACAATCACAAAAAGGGGTGCCTTATAATAACGGGCTGAGATTATACCCATTGAACCTGATGCGGGGTAATTCCGTCGAAGGGAATTTTGTCAATCACACAAAATGTAATGGTTTTTTGTATGTTAAATCTGAAGGATTTGACTCCTTATCTTTCTTGAAATCAAATTCAAGCAATGAAAACTTATCGCTTATTCATCATTTTTCTGCTCATGGCTCAAAGCTCATGGCTCAAAGCTCAATTTTCCATTTCTGGAAAAATCACTGATGCCGAATCTGGCAAAACACTTTCTGGAACAACCGTAACTTTGGAAAACTCTACCAGAGGAACCACTACCAACCAACAAGGATTTTATAGTATAAAAAACTTAAAATCAGGTAATTACACGCTAAAAATCAACTACTTAGGGTTTGAAAAAATCACAAAGAATATTGATTTACAGAAAGATGAAACGCTTGATTTTATTTTACTAAAATCAACTTTTGTGGCAGATGAAGTAGTCGTCAGTGCTACCCGTGCTAATGCAAAATCAGCCATGGCGTATTCAGATATTAGCAAAGAATATCTCCAAAAGCAAAACTTGGGTCAAGATGTTCCACAGCTTTTGAACTTCACACCATCACTCGTAACCACCTCTGATGCTGGGGCAGGCGTAGGCTACACAGGCATCCGCATACGAGGCACTGATGCCACACGAATCAATGTAACCATCAACGGAATTCCCATCAATGACTCCGAATCTCAGGGTGTTTATTGGGTAAATATGCCTGACTTAGCAAGTTCAACCAATTCTGTTCAAATTCAGCGTGGTGTAGGAACTTCCACCAACGGTGCGGGTGCATTTGGAGCAACGGTAAATCTCTCGACTAACGAATTTAGAAAAAACCCTTATGCTGAAATTAATAACTCATTTGGTTCATTCAAGACTTTGAAAAATACAATTATGTTAGGGTCAGGATTGTTGAGTAATAAATTTACGATTGATGGTCGTTTATCAAGAGTTTCATCGGATGGATACGTTGATAGAGCATCTTCTAATTTAAAATCATTTTATCTTTCAGGTGCTTATTTTGGCAAAAAATCATTTGTACGTCTGAACGCATTTTCTGGAAAAGAAATTACCTATCAAGCATGGGAGGGCGTACCCGAGAATTTGTTACAAACCAATCGTACGTTTAATCTTTATACTTACGAAAATCAAACCGACAATTATCGTCAAGATCATTACCAATTGCTTTCATCGCACGTTTTATCATCAGATTGGACATTTAATTTTAATCTCCATTTCACACATGGAGAAGGTTATTATGAGCAATTTAAGGAGGCAGATAAGTTTTCAAAATACGGTTTACCCAATGTTGTAAATGGAACAACAACCCTCAAAAAGAGTGATTTCGTTCGTAGAAAATGGTTGGATAATAATTTTTACGGAACAACTTTTTCGTTTGATTATCAAGGAAAAGATAAAATTACTGCAAATATTGGGGGGGGATATAACAAATATGATGGGCTACATTTTGGCGAAATCATTTCGGTAAAAGATGCTCCTAAAGTACCTATCGGCTATCGTTGGTATGAGAATAATGCAAACAAGACCGATTTTAATTTATACGGAAAAATCAA
>JANPIG010000594.1:0-3994 GCA_031424875.1 Cytophagales bacterium | reverse complement strand
CAATCATTTTGATTATTTACCCGCTACCAAAGTGACATCTAAATTAAATACATCATCAATAGCTTTATCACCGATTGAATCAAAGAATTTTTTAGAACCGTATTTTACACCAAAATCTGTTCTGTCAACTGGAATAGAGGCTGTTGCCGTTGCTTTTCCACCCACCATTGAAACTTTTGCAGGGAAAGTAATTGATTTTGTTACACCGTGTAAAGTTAAATCGCCTGTAATGTTAGTACCTACTACTTTAGTGATTTTGAAAGAAGCCGTTGGATACTTTTCTACTTCAAAAAAATCGCCAGTTGTAATATGACCAATAAATTTCTTATTATATTCTGGATCTGTAATGTCAGTAGCAACGATTGATTTCATATCAATTACAAAATCGCCTCCTATTACTTTCTTGCCATCTGATACTAACGAACCCGAAGCCAAATTGATAGTTCCTTCATGTTGTCCTGTTACTTTCTTGGCTAACCAATGAATTTTACTTGCTTTAGTATCAACTGCTAAAGTTACTTTTTTACCACCTTTTGTAGGTGTTCCTGCCAATGCTACGTTTACGAATAAGGCAGCTAATAAAATGCTTGCGATAAATTTAATTGCTTTCATTTGTTTAATTTAATTGTTATTTAATTGTAATTGATCTTGTATTTTTTTAACTTTTTCACTGCATTGTGGTGTTCTTATTTTATCTAATAAATCACTCAATAACAATGCTTCTTCTTCGGAAAGACCCTTAAGGTTTTTTTCCCAATTATCTTGTAGAATATCTAATTCTTCTAATAAATCTAAACCTTTCTGCGTGATTTTTACATCAACAGCACGGCGGTCATTTGGACATTCTGTTCTTACTGCTAAACCTTTCAGTAATAATTTATCCACTAATCTTGAAGCATTAGACATTTTGTCCATCATTCGCTCAATAATAGCAATTACTGTAATTGGATTGGGATATTGCCCCCGCAGAATTCTCAATACATTATACTGTTGTATGGTTAAATCAAATGGCTTGAAAATTTCCATTTGAACGGTCTGTAACCAGCTATTAGTATATAAAATATTCACAACCGCCTTCATGTGAGGTGATTTGAAATTGCTTTGCTTTATGTCAGTTTCAATGCTCATAATTTTTAATATGCAAATTTAATGTATAAACATTTAATGTCAAGGTATTTAAATGTTAATTTTTTGTTAATGTTTCTTAATTGTTATTTAATAGTCTAATGATAGCCTTATTAATTATCTTAAAAAGACAATACATAGGAGTAAGATACTATAAAAACAACAAAAAAATTTCTGTACAATTACATTAATTACATTTGTATTAAATGTAATAACAGTTATTTTAAAAAAAAGTTTTAAAAAGTATAAAATATTAAGTAAACTGTGAGTGAGTTATCGAAAAGGCACTATTTCGGGCGCTGAAATATCGAAATCTTTTAGACGTAGATTGTAAGTATCGCTAAAAGCAAAATTCAAAGTTCTTACGTCAGGAACGTTGGGGAAATAAGTAAATTTTATTTGAAAAGTATTAAAAGTAAGATTTTCGTTTCGCAAACGAATACCTATTCCTATACCTGTATAAGGTACTTGGTCGAGCAAATATTTATTTTTGGGACTTACAAAGGCAAAATCAGTTTGGAAGAAAGGGGCAATTCTAAAACCTACAAAATTGAGTCTTGAAAAGAATACAATTTGATAGCCAACGCCCAGTTTTTTTGTACCCCATAATTTATCACTATTAGCATCTAAAATACCATTTTCACGGTTTACATTTACATATTCACCGGTATATCTGTCAGTTCCAAAGGCATAGCGTATATTGACAAAATGACGAACTTGAGTACGTTTCCGAAAGGTGTGGAGAGTACTAAAATAATTGGATTCTATACTCAATCCTGAGGTTCCGTTTGAATATGCTCCTGCATTTAAAAGCCCATAAACATAACCTGCTGGGCCAATATACTGTCCCTTGGCGAGTTTTATGCCTGTGTAGTAGCGTTTGCCATAAGCATCAGAATTTTCAAAACCCGTAACTAAACTGGCTAAATATCCATAGGGTACATCTTCGGTTATGCCAAACCCATAAATCAAAAAATCTCTTTTATATCGTCTATTTGAGAAACCAAGTCCAATTAAATAATCTCGATGATTTCTATAAAGTTGATTAGTGTCAGCGGTAACGTCGGGACGTTGTGTATAGGAAACATCAGAAAATCTTGCTCCTAAAATTAGCCGAGAACGTTGTTGTATTTCTTTATTGACAAAGGGTAATTTGAAAGCGTAAGCCATCCATAAGTCAAGATAATTTCTATTTAAAGGGAAAATCAGATGCGTAGAATCAGTTGTTTTGTAAGTTGAACCGTCCTCGCCACGGATAGTATTTATTAGATTCCGAGAATGACTTACTTCAAAACCGCCTGCCAATTTCATCTCTGGCGTGAGGAAAGGCCTAAACAAACGTAGAGCATAGTGATTGTTTTGCCGGCGAAGTTCCAGCTCAGCTTGTCCTGTTACAAACGTCCTCCCAATGTAGGGAATTGTATATTGACTATAATATTCAAGGGCAGGTTTTTGATTATAATTTAGATAAAAATTATTTCGCCAAGAATGGCCTAATCCTCTGAAATTCACTTGGTTAATACCTATATAAAAGTCTTTGAAATTATTAAAACCCGCATCTGGAAGTAGCGACCAAATATCTTGTGTAAGAACCAAAATATCTACTAAATTAGGGTACCTTTTGTCGGGCAATACTAAAATACGAGCGTCGTGCAAGATAGAACTTCTTCGCATCAAGCGTTCATTGTCACGTAATTGTTCGGCATTGATAATATCTCCAATTTCAAACATTAAATAGGATTTTCGGATAACGTGTTCTTTAGTATTAGTGTGTAATGAATTTAGAAAACGGTCGAATCCTTCGGCAATTCTATTAGTATCGGCAATGTTTTCCCCAAAAACAGCGAGTCTTTTTATGTAAATTTTACGAATTACTCGTCCTTCATAATCTTTAAATGGATTTTCTTCTATTTTAGTGATTTCCTGACCTGATGAGTTTTGATTATAAACATCTCTGAAGAGAGCTTCATAAATACTATTTAGGATTTTATTTTTGGAAAAACGTTTTTTCAATTTCGTAAACATGATACTATCTTCCTTAGATTTCATGCTTACTTGTGGAATAATAACTTTAGCAGTGTCAGCAGTTTCTGGAAAATCACCATGGCGGACTGTGTCTTTTTTATAAGGATTTTCGGTTTGAGCATAACTCGATGATGATGTTATTAAGATTATAAAAACCGTCTTGATAATTTGTTTGAATCTATATGAGTAAATTTGTATCATTATTTAGGGGTTTGAGCATTAAAGAGTTTCAATTAATCAAGATTCTGAATCCTACAAATCAGCTATTCAGTAAATTACAAGCCTGTATTTTCATAATTTATTTAAAAAAATGTTCCAGTTAGATAGACCACTCATTTTAGCCTCAAATTCCCCACGTCGTCAGCAACTAATGCGTGATACTGGTTTTGAATTTACTGTAAAAGTCAAAGATACTAACGAAGATTTTCCTGAAATAATGTCTTCGGAAGAGGTTCCTGCCTACTTAGCCCGAAAAAAAGCGGAGGCTTTTAGGGATGAAATGGAAAATCAAATCATTCTGACGGCTGATACCATTGTGGTTGTGGATGATGAAATCTTAAATAAACCAAAAGATACGACAGAAGCGACAGAAATGTTGAAAAAATTATCTGGCAGGCAGCATCAAGTCATTACTGGCGTTTGTATAATGACAACTGAAAGCACAGAAACCTTCATTGATATTACCCAAGTTTTTTTCAGAGAATTAACAGATTTTGAAATAGAATATTACATAAAAACCTGTAAACCGTTTGATAAAGCAGGTGCGTATGGTGTGCAGGATTTTATAGGAATGGTAGGAATTCCCCGCATGGAGGGGTCATATTTCACCGTGATGGGCTTGCCC
>JANPIG010000593.1:0-3692 GCA_031424875.1 Cytophagales bacterium | reverse complement strand
ACAACTTCCCCCGTAACCAATTCCTGCAAATAAGAACCTTTTACCAATACGAGAGTCCGTACCGATACCTCTACGAATATCATCCACGTTGGCACCCACCCTCTCACAAAGGTTAGCAATTTCGTTCATGAAAGTGATTTTTGTAGCAAGAAACGCATTAGCAGCATATTTTGTCATTTCTGCCGAACGCTCATCCATAAAAATGATAGGATTTCCTTGACGTACCAACGGAGCATAAAGCTTATTTGTCAAAGCCTGTGCTTTCTCAGATTTTGTGCCAATAACCACACGGTCGGGCTTCATGAAATCTTCAACTGCAACGCCCTCACGCAAAAATTCTGGATTTGAAATTACATCAAATTCAACTTTAGCATTTTTAGCAATGGCAGCATAAACTTTCTCAGCTGTTCCCACAGGTACAGTACTTTTGTCGATGATGACTGTATAGTTTTCTAAAATTGGACCTAAATCATCCGCAACTTTTAGAATGTACTTCAAATCTGCCGAACCGTCAGCACCTGGAGGCGTTGGCAAAGCCAAGAAGATAATTTGAGCATCCTTGATCCCTTCTGAAAGTGAAGTGGTGAATTTTAATCTTCCCTCATTTGAGTTGCGGAGAAATAATTCTTCGAGTCCTGGTTCGTAAATGGGAATTACCCCATTCTTCATTTTTTCTACTTTTTTGGCATCAATATCAACGCAAGTAACTTGGTTTCCAGTTTCGGCAAAGCACGTTCCAGTTACCAAACCAACGTATCCCGTTCCGATTACAGCTATTTTCATGTATTATTTTTAATTTTTTATTTCTTGAAATAGTTATAGTTTATTTTTCAAAATTAGCCAATTATATTGGTATAATCTAAAATGAAAATCAAAATTGAGATAATATGATGGTAAAATTATTAAATGGCTATTCTGCTTTCTTTCTCTTTTTTAATTCTTCCAAAGTGGCATATTCCAGTGCCTTTTCATGCGTAGCTTCTAAAATCACGGGCGGAGCAACACCAGCATCATAAGCTTCTTTCCAACGGGCAGCACACAAACACCATTTATCACCCGCCTTTAAACCGGGAAATCCGTATGCAGGGTAGGGCGTAATTAAGTCATTGCCACGAGCTTTTGAATATTGTAGAAACTCGTCTGTAACTACGGCTGCCACTACGTGAATGCCACGGTCTGCTGCGCCTGTGGAACAGAAACCGTCTCTATAAAAGCCAGTAAGGGGTGATGTGCCAGCAATTTGAAGGTCGGTACCTAATACATTTTTGCCGTGCGAAGCTTTCTCATTGTCCATAATAATACGTTTATTTGTTTCTTTTGCAGGTCCACAGCCATCTTTTGACTGATTGGCAGGAACTTTGTTTTGAGCTATGGATAGCGTTGTATTTGCGAAAAAAAGTATTGCTAAAATCTTTTGCATTTCTCTACAAGTTTTAATTGATTTTTGTTGTAAAACGATAGGATTTAGTAGAATGTTTGGATTGAAATCATGAAAGCCAAAAACCATTAAGCGAGTTTGGTTATATTTGTGGCATTAAAACAATAACCTAAGTTGTAATTAGGAAAACATATCATTAAATAGGTAACTGTTTACTGATAACTGATAACTGTAAAATGAAAGTATTAAAATTCGGAGGAACATCTTGTGGGACTGTTGCCAGCATTCAGTCAGTATTAAATATAATCAAAACCAAGCAGGCGAAGGGCGAACAAATTGCTGCGGTATTTTCTGCAATGAGTGGCGTTACAAACAAGCTACTTGAAGCGGGGTTGAAAGCCACCGACAGCGATTTGACCTATTTAGAAATTGTGCAAGCCATTGAAAATCGTCATTTTGAGATTGTAAGAGCATTAATTGATGTGAAATCTCAATCAAAAGTTTTTGCTAATATCCGTACAATTATCAACGAATTGGATGATTTACTGAAAGGTATTTCCTTGATTCGAGAAACTTCTAATCGTACTTCTGATCTGGTGGTGTCTTTCGGAGAACGACTTTCTACCACTTTGGTTTACGAAATATTGAAAGCTCAAGGGGTCGATTGTCAGTATCTTGATGCTCGAAAAGTGGTACGTACTAATGCCAATTTTGGAATGGCGGAGGTTGATTTTGAAGTAACAAATCGCCAAATTCAAGATTATTTCTCGAAAACAAAATCGCTTCAACTCATCACGGGTTTTATTGGTTCAACTGAAAAAGGCGAAACAACCACCCTCGGACGAGGAGGTTCTGATTATACAGGTTCAATTTTCGGGGCGGCTTTAAAAGCCGAAGAAATCGAAATTTGGACAGACGTGGACGGCATGATGACCGCCGACCCACGCAAAGTGAAAAATGCCTTCACTATCCCAACCATTACCTACTCGGAGGCAATGGAATTGACGCATTTTGGAGCCAAGGTCATTTATCCACCTTCGTTGCAACCCGCTTTTGCCAAAAATATTCCGATTCGGGTACTTAATACTTTCAATCCAGATTTTATCGGAACTGTGGTAAATCGTATTTCAGAGCCTTCTGAATACATTATAACAGGCATAAGTTCGATTGATAATTTGGCTTTGGTCAATCTGCAAGGCTCTGGAATGATTGGGGTTGCGGGCGTTTCTGCCAAATTGTTTACCGTATTGGCCAAGCACGAAATTTCGGTAGTTCTCATTTCTCAGGCATCCTCAGAACATTCGATTTGCTTCGCCATTAATCCGTCTGCCTCTGCCAATGTGAAGGCAATTTTGGAAAATGAATTCAAAAATGAGATTGCAGTTGGTGATGTAGAAGGCATAGATATTCAAGAGAATCTGTCGGTAATTGCGGTTGTGGGCGAAGGAATGCGCCGACATACTGGTGTGAGTGGAAAATTATTTTCAGTTTTAGGAAAGAATGGTATCAACATTATTGCCACTGCCCAAGGTTCATCAGAATTGAACATTTCTGTGGTGATTGAAAAGAAAGATATTTCAAAAGCCTTGAATGTTATCCACGATTCGTTCTTCTTCTCGCAAGCAAAAACCCTAAACCTTTTCTTAGTAGGAACGGGACTGATTGGTAAGGCATTGTTAGAACAATTACAAGGACAAGAAAATTATCTTTCAAAATATAAAGCCTTGAAAGTCAATTTAGTAGGTGTGATGAATTCTCGAAAAATGTTGATTGACTCACAAGGAATCGAGTTAGATAATTGGGAAAGTGAAAGAGATTCGAGGGGTAAAAAATCGGAGATTTGGGAGTTTGTGGAGGAGGCGAAACGACTAAATCTACCTAATTCTGTCTTTGCTGATTGTACCGCAAATAAGGAAATTCATAATTTTTATTTAGGATTATTTGAAGCTAACATTTCCGTAGTAACCCCAAATAAAGTTGCCAATTCTGGACGATATGACGATTATGCACTTTTGCACAGAACAGCTTTGAAAAAGGGTGTAAAGTTCTTATACGAAACCAACGTTGGGGCGGGTTTGCCGGTTATTAATACGCTACAAGGTTTAATTTCTTCGGGTGATAGATTCGAGAAAATTGAAGGCGTTTTATCAGGAACTTTGTCTTATATTTTTAACAATTTCAAAGCTGGCGTAAAGTTTGCCGATATTGTGCAGGAAGCCAAAACAAAAGGCTATACCGAACCCGACCCAAGAGAAGATTTAAGTGGGATGGACGTGGCGAGAAAGATTTTGATTTTGGGTAGAGAAATTGGCTT
>JANPIG010000592.1:0-4486 GCA_031424875.1 Cytophagales bacterium | reverse complement strand
GGTGGCACGGCTTCGAAGCCGTGCCACCGATTGTATTTCAAGAATAATTTTGTAAATTTAAACTCCAATTAATGCTACTTTATCCTGATATATTTCAAAATAGTATCATAAATATTTAACCACTTTGAAGAATGAAATTTGGAGAAGATAATCTTTACCACATTTATAATAGAAGAAATAACAAGCAACAAATCTTCTTTAATGCTGAGAACTATCTCTACTTTCTTTACAAAATGAGAGTTTATCTCCGTCCGCATTGTGATATTCTTGCTTATTGTCTAATGCCTAATCACTTCCATTTTTTGATAAATACAAATGCTAAGAGTGTTGTTGCTAAAACAGTAGGTTCATTTGAAAAAAATGCCGTAAGTGAAGGAATGAGAATTCTTTTGAGTAGCTATACCCAAGCCATAAATAAACAAGAAAAGAGAGTAGGTTCACTTTTTACACAAAATACAAAGTGTAAATGTCTGACTACAAACGATTTAAAAAATAACTATGCTTTTACGTGTTTTGGTTATACACATCAAAATCCAATGAAGGCATGATTAGTTGTAAAAATGGAAGATTGGGAATATTCATCTTTTAGAGATTATGCTCAACTTAGAAATGGAACAATGTGTAATCAAGAATTAGCCTATAAATTGACTGAATTAAATAAGACTAATTTTTATCAAGAATCTTACCGCACAATTAACAATAATATTTTAAAAGAAATTTGGTAATAAATTCAATTCTCTATCGGTGGCACGGCTTCGAGCCGTGCCACCGATAAATGCCCTAAAAACCCCACAATCTTATGACACTCTCAATTTTATTACAAACAACCTCCTCTCCCACCAATATTTACGCCATCATTACGCCCTTTGCCTTGGGGTTTATGATGCTCGAAATTGGGCTGGCTTGGTACTATAAACGTAATTTAATCACTTTTCAGGAATCACTTGCCAATTTCGGGACGGCTCTTGGCAATCAAACTACCAATGTATTGGTGGCAGCGGGTGTCTATGTGATATATGGATATTTGTGGGAAAATTATCGACTCATTGCTGATATTCCCATGAATGTTTGGACATATTTTATTCTGTTTTTAGGCGTAGATTTTATCTTTTACTGGGTGCATCGTTGGGGGCATCATATCAATATTATGTGGGCGGCACATTCGCCTCACCATTCTGCCGAAGAAATGAATTTTTTTGTGGCTCTTCGGGCTTCGGTTACTCAAAGATTGTTCAGTTTCTTTTTCTTTTGGCCCCTCACCATCATCGGTTTTAAGCCCAGCGATATTTATATAATCACGGGTATTCACCTTTTTCAAGCCTTTTTACACCATACAGAACTCATTCACAAGCTCTGGCGGCCCATCGAATTATTGTTTACTACCCCTTCTCATCACCGAGTACATCATGGGGTGAATTTCAAGTATTTAGACAAAAATTTTGGCGAATTTCTTATCATTTGGGATAGGCTTTTTGGGACTTTCGAGGAAGAAACCGATAAGGTTGTTTATGGAATGTATAGTCATCCGCAGTCTTGGAATCCTATCAATATTAATTTTCATTATTACAAATTATTGTGGAAAGAAGCTGTAGCGGCTCCCTACTTATTAGATAAATTCAAGCTATGGTTTATGCCTTTGGGCTGGGTGCCAAGAGGATTGCCCTCCAAACCTGCTTTGGTAGAAATCACCATGCAAAACCAAAATCGTTTTCAAACTGTTATGTTTCCTCATGCTAAGCCTTATTTAATCGTTCATGCTGTATTAGGTATTTTACTGATGATGATGGTTATTAAAGGAGATTCGCCTTGGAGTATTTCTGAACGCTGGATGGGGGCTGCTTTACTTTGGCATCAAATCATTAATTGGTCGGGGATTTTGGAATCCAAACCTTGGCTTTTTGTTTCTGAAAACATCAGAATTATTATGACATTCATGGCTATTTCAATATTTAATCCTCTCTCCGTTTGGCAAATGGCTATTTTTGTAATGTTAGCGTTGGGTTCGCTATTTTGGAATTGGCAATATTTCAAAATTAAAAATTATCTATGACCGTTTAAGCTTATTATTATAAAAACCAGTATCAGCATTTAAAATTGTTGGTACTGGTTTTTATATTTTAACTCCTAAGATACTCAAACTTAGCAGAATTTTGAACTCTATATAGCAATCATTTTTACTATATTTTTTACAATGAAGGCCTCATTTTTTGGGTAATTAATTCTACAAAGACCTTATATATATGGCCTTATTAAAAGTATTTAAGGTGGCATAGTTTTGTAGCTTATCATGAAATATATTGTACAATAAAAGTTAAGCATAATCTCATAAATCGTTCATTATGAATTACTTAGAAATAAACAAAGGTACGGCTGGTTATCCCGTGAAGTTACATTATAGTGACTATGGTAAAGGTAAACCAGTTATTTTGATTCATGGTTGGCCCCTTAGTGCTGAAATGTGGGAATATCAAATTAATGATTTAGTGGAGGCTGGCTATAGAGTTATTACCTATGATAGACGTGGCTTTGGCAAATCCTTTCATCCTTGGGATGGATATGACTATGACACAATGACGGATGATTTGAAGGCCTTAATTGACCATTTAAACCTTAGAAATATTACCTTGGTAGGCTTTTCAATGGGTGGTGGCGAGGTAGTTCGTTATTTCAGTCGCTACGGTGGGAAGGATGTTATAAAGGCAGTTTTAATTTCGTCAGTTACTCCATATCTTCTCAAAACAGACGATAATCCATACGGGGTGCCTCAAGATATGTTTGACGACATGGCCAAGAAAATGCAAGATGACCGTATTGGTTTTTTAGATGATTTTGGCAAAACATTTTTCGGAATTACTATGTTTAGTAAGCCCGTCAGCGAGCCCCTTTTAGACTATTATCGTATGCTATGCTCTGTGGCTTCACCTCGGGCAACGCTAATGTGTGCAAAGGCTTTTTCATCAACTGATTTTCGCAATGAAATGGATGCTATAAACGTACCTACACTTATTATACATGGGGATGAGGATGAAACAGTACCCATTGATCCAACGGGTAAAGAATCAGCAAAAATGATTGCTGATAACCAACTCCTTGTTTACCCTGGCGCTCCGCACGGATTATTTTACACAGAAAAGACAAGATTAAATAATGATTTAATTGAATTTTTAAATTCGTAGAATATAAGATATGGGGTTGGTAAATTAGCTAAGCAATGTTTAATTTATTAACCCTTTATTTCATTGTAAATATCTGTCATTCAGTTGTTTATATTTATTCATTAAATTAATAATATGAAAAATTTAGACACATACCTTATAGTTCTCTCTCTTTTTATTGTCTCAAACTCTTGCCATAAAAGTATGACTAACAAAGATAGTTTTGGAGGTTCGGTTAATACATCTGGTTATACTGCTGACAATATGCCTGCACCTAATGCAACAAAATCTATGCAAAATTTTAGTGAAGTTGTGGGTTGGAAAGATGGTAAGATGCCCGTTGCACCTGATGGCTTCGAAGTAAATAAATTTGCTGATGGTTTAGAACATCCCCGCTGGATTTATACAGCAGATAATGGTGATATTTTTGTAGCAGAATCAAATACTATTTTGAAAGGTATTATGAAAGTAGGAGCCAAAATTTCTCGAAAGATCAAAACCCAAAACATCGGTGAAAGTGCTAATAGAATTACGTTATTTAGAGATGGAAACAAGGATGGAATTCCAGAAAAAAAATATGTTTTCATGACTGATTTGAACCAGCCATTTGGTATGTTGATTATTGGAAATAATTTTTATGTAGGTAATACTGACGGTTTAATGAAGTATGAATATAGAATAGGTGATACTATTATTAGAGGAGCAGGAAGTAAGATTGTTTCCTTGCCTGCTGGAGAGAATAATCGTCATTGGACAAGAAATATTATTACTAATGCCAAAAAAGATAAAATTTATATTGGAGTAGGGTCAGGCACAAATGTGGCTGAGAAAGGCTTGGATAATGAGGTCAGAAGAGCTGATATTTTGGAAGTAAATCTGGATGGTTCTGGAGAGCGTATATATGCACATGGATTACGCAATCCTGTAGGTATGGATTGGGCACCTGGCACCCAAACGCTTTGGTGTGCGGTGAATGAAAGAGATGAACTGGGTGATGAATTAGTGCCTGATTATCTTACCAGTGTAAAGGAAGGGGGTTTTTATGGTTGGCCATTCTTTTATTACGGCAAGAATATTGAACCTCGCATGAAAGATACGCCCAGCCCTGAATCTATTGATAAAGTAATCATGCCAGATGTGGCTTTGGGTTCGCATACTGCTTCTTTGGGTTTACTTTTTTATCGCAAAAATAATTTCCCAAGTAAGTATCAGGGAGGAGCCTTTATTACTCAACATGGCTCATGGAATCGCTCGGTAATTTCTGGATATAAAGTAATTTTTGTATCCTTCAAGGATGGAAAACCTTCGGGCAAACCAGAGGATTTTTTAAC
>JANPIG010000591.1:0-8236 GCA_031424875.1 Cytophagales bacterium | reverse complement strand
TGAAAGTGGTTCGACATGGTGGTATATGCTAACAATTCATAACCTTTATTATCCTAAAAATGAAATATATTTGATACAATTTTAGCAATTTCGGGTCCCCTGAGCCAATGGAAACCCTCAGTGTAATTATCTAAGTGTTTATTCAAATGACCAAATTGATGCTTTTGAGCATTAGAAATTTCTAAATTGTATCAACTATCATCACCTGAAAATTCTAAACGAATTCTATTTTGAACATTTTTTAGGTCAGTTTGAAGCTTGAATATTACCTTGTCTGGGAATACTACCTTTCAAACAAGAAGTAATAAAAAAGGTACTACCAATCGGTAAAATATGAGGTAAATTTTTTTCATAGTTTTCTGAGAATTGCATAGTGAATGTTTTAGATTATAAATGTAATAAGATATTCTATTTTGCATAATTAATTACAAATTCAGAACGGATGTCTGTTATTTATATTGATCTCGGATACACCGAACGGATTCGGACTGCGTAAGTTCCATAATATTAATATCGGACTCGGCCTCACGGAACAGACTTCCGTGATACATTTTATGACAAAACCGCTTGATAATCAAATATTTAGTCGTTTAACTCGGCTGTATGTAATGGCACTCACAGCCGTTGCGGTTTTGTCCATGATTGGGCAAATATTGATTCAGGTTTTCTTGAATTCACTATTAGACGATTCGCACGTAGTAAATATTGCGGGGCAACAAAGAATGTTGAGCCAAAGACTTTCTAAAACGGCCATTTTACTCTGTCGTCCAGATATTTTCCAACCTGATGCCGAATATTATTCGCATGATATTAAAGACATTATTGCCTTGTGGGAACATAGCCATGAAGGATTGAAAAATAAAAATTTGGTAACTGACGGGCAAAAATATACGGTTAGAAATAGCGAAAAAACGGACAGTATTTTCCGTAATATTGACCCTATATTTAAGGTGATTTTAAGAAATGCCAAATCCATTAACCAAAGCATCGAAAAACCTCATAAAAATCAGAGAGAACACTTGCAAGAATTTCTTAATCAGGTTCTTGTAAACGAAAGAATCTATTTGAAAATGATGAATCAAATTGTTTCTCAGTACGATTTAGAGTCGAGAAGGCGAGTAAAAACTACTAAAAATATTGAGCTTTTCCTTTTCATACTATTATTCAGTATTTTAATTTTAGAAGGATTTTTTATTTTTAGACCCATTGCAGATAATATTAGGTTGGCAATTAAACAACTGACCGATTCGGAGGCAAATCTTAGGCACACCAATGATAAACTTGTTGAAACACGGCAAGCCTTAGTTCAAGCCACCGAAGAGAAATATAAATTGCAATTAGCAGAAGAAAAAGTACGAGCAGCATCCTTGATGGAAGGACAAGAAAACGAGCGAAAACGATTGGCAGCTGACCTCCACGATGGCATCGGACAAATGCTTACGGGCTTACGTTTGCACAGCGAAAAAGTGAAAAGTTTTAATTTCGTCAATGCAAAACAAGCGAAATCATTTGAAGAATTACAAAGGCTGATTCAAGAAACCATTGAAACTACTCGCACGGTTTCCTTTAATCTCGCTCCTTCGGTCTTGAGCGACTTTGGCGTTATTCCAGCTATCAGGATTTTGGCAGAACAAGTGGCGAAAATATCGGAAATTACAATTGACTTTCAAGAAATTAAACTTCCTCGATTGTCCGAAGGTATAGAAACATGTCTATATCGTATCACGCAAGAGGCAATTCATAATTCAGTAAAATATTCAAAATCATCACTTATCACAATCCAACTGTTTAAGAATGAGTCACTTGTAGAACTAATTATTTCTGATAATGGCAAAGGCTTTGACTTGCCAGCCATTCGTAAAATGCTCGGAGGAAGTGGTTTGAAAAATATGCAAGCTCGTGCGGAGTTGTTGAATGGTTCTTTCAAAATTCAGTCAAAAATAGGTAAAGGAACCAAGATTAAAGTGGCAATTCCCATTGGTAGTTATGAAGTAGCGAAGCAACAGAGAGACAAAGGAACAAAGAAATAAAGGAGCGAAAAGCTAAAAAATCAATGAAATCATTACAAATTAAAAGACATAAATTCAAAAAGAATTAAAAGTAAAAAGCAGTACGTAGGAATCATGTTAAAAAATTAAAGTACCAATTAACTTTGTTCCTCTGCTACTTTGCTACTTTGCTTCTTTTAAAAACTAAAACTTATGAATCCAATTACAATTTTATTAGCAGACGACCATGATGTAGTGAGAAAAGGCATGAAAATGCTTTTGGAAGATGAAACAGATGTGAAAGTAATCGGAGAAGCATCAGATGGATTAGATGCCATTGAGAAGGTAAAAAATTTGATGCCCAATGTAGTAATTTTAGACTTGACGATGCCCAAAATGAATGGCATTGAAGCTGCTAAAATCATTTCTGAAGAATATCCAGAGGTTAAAATTCTTATTTTTTCAATGCATAACAACCGTGAGTATATCGTTAATTCGGTTGAAAATGGAGCCAATGGTTATTTGCTGAAAGATACGGGCAAAGAAGAATTGATGCGAGCTATTAAGGTAGTTTCGGAAGGGAGAAAATATTTTCCACCCGAAATTTCTGAGGTAATTATTGATGAATTATTGGCAAAAACCGCCAGTAATCAAGACAATTCTGGTAAGCCAATCTTCCAAAAAATCACTCCCAAAGAAAAGCAAATATTGGGTATGATTGTACAGGGATTTAATAGTCGTGAAATTGCGGATAAACTCTTCCTCAGCATCAGAACGGTGGACAATCACAGAGCAAATATGATGAAGAAAACAAAGGCTAAAAATACGGCTGATTTAGTAATGATGGCGATTGGATAGTTTTTTTCAAATACCCCAGCCTTTTCTTCTCTTCCATTTTCTCAATGGCGTAGCGGAGCATGGTTCGGGGCATTTTTTGTAGATGTTGTTCTAAAAATTCTTCCAAAGCCAACTCGTCTCTTTTGCCTACTTCACGCAACATCCATCCGCAAGCCTTGTGCATGAGATCGTGGGGGTGCGAGAGGAATCTTTCCGATAAACGAAAAATATCGGCAAATTGCCCATTTCTAATAAATTCAAGAGTAGAAATCACCACCACACGTTCAGACCAAAGATGTCCAGTTTCTGCTAAATCGTAAAGAATTTGGCGGTCTTTATCCAACAAAAATTTTCCAAAAATCTTATAAGCCGAACAATCCACCAAATCCCAATTATTGATTTGGTGAATGTTTTTTAAGTAAAAATCTACGATTATTTGCTGTTGATTTTTATTAGCTTTTGCAAATTGAGCCACTAAAACCAACAATCCTGCAAAACGTAATTCATGAATTTTATCATTAATAAGTTCTTGAATTTCAGACAGTTGTATATTTTTATAAAACCTTTTCACCTCAGCTTGTACTTGCGGATTAGACACGCCAATAAAAATATCACCTTCGCCATATTGTCCTTTTCCAGTTTTGAAAAACCGAGCCGTTCCAAGGGCTCTTTCAGGGTTTGCGAGTTGAAGGATTGCTTGTTTTAGGGTTGACATACTATCTCTTTTTCATTAAAGCCTGATACCGTAAAAGTGCTTCCAAATAATAATAATCAGCATATACCAAAGGCACATCAACTTCTGAATTGCCAGGTTTATGGCCCGTGCTGTGCATCAAAATAAAGTTGTTGTTTTCGCCAATTTTAGCTTTGTAAGCAGGAGAAGATAGACTCTGTAAGATAGTTTCGGCATTGTTGAAATACTCTTTTGCTTGGGCTACTTTCATAGTAGATAATTCCAATAGAGCCGAAGCCGCAATTGCTCCCGCCGAAGCATCCCGTTCTTCATTTGGAATATTTGGAGCATTATAATCCCAATACGGAATTTTATCTTTTGGCAAATTCGGATTTGTCAAAAGATAACTCGCAATTTTTTGAGCTTGGGCTAAATATTTCTTCTGTTTGGTTTCACGATACATTACAGTATATCCATACAATGCCCATGCCTGTCCCCTCGACCAAGCAGAATAATCGGCATAACCCTGATGCGTTTTTTTTGCTAATACTTTTCCATTTTTATCATAACATATAACGTGATAACTACTTCCATTAGGTCTGAAATGATGTTTTAGGGTACTGTCTGCGTGAGAAAGACAGATATTATAAAACTCTTTGTTTCCAGATTCACGAGCCGCCCAGAACAAAAATTCCAGATTCATCATGTTGTCGATAATCACGGGATAATCAAATGATTGAAATTTATTCCAAGATTTAATTACCCCAACTTTTGAGTCGAAGCGAGTGGCCAAAGACTTAGCTCCATTGAGCATAATAGCCTTATATTCAGGGTTTTGCGTGAGCCTATAACCATTTCCAAAAGGACAATACAACATAAATCCTAAGTCGTGCGTACCAGTATTGTGCTGCTCTTTCTGAATAGCCATCGTCCACTTTTCAGCGGCAGCTTTCCATTGCGGGTCTTTTGTTTGCTCAAAAATATACCACAATGAGCCGCCAAAAAACCCACTACACCACCAATCTGTCGGCATATCTCGGGGAGAACCATCTTTGTTAGTCGATTGAGGCGTCTTGGTAATATCTTGATGCGATTTCAACATTCCTTGATATTGCTGTGCCGCCAAAGCAAACTCCTTTTTTACATCAATTTTAGATTGACTAAAAGCGTTAATATTTAGGAGAATAAGGGATAAAATGAGTGTTTTTTTCATTAGTTTTTTGTATCCTATTCAGTAAGTTTATTCAGCGTCCCGAAAGTGAAAAAACTTTCGGGAAGTTCCTCAACAATATCTATTTTAAATCTGCAATATTGGCAAAATCCATATCAGTAAAGTCCTGATTTTCACCTGCCATTGCCCAAATAAAAGAATAATTAGATGTGCCAGCACCCGAATGAATTGACCACGGTGGAGATAGTACTGCTTGATGATTCGCCACTACGATATGACGAGTATTTTGAGGTTGTCCCATCAAATGGAAAATACGATGCTGGGAATTTACGTCAAAATACAAATAGGCTTCCATACGACGGTCGTGTACGTGGGCGGGCATGGTGTTCCAGACGCTACCCGTTTTCAAGACTGTCAATCCCATCACTACCTGACAACTCTGGATGCCATCACGGTGAATATATTTGTAAATGGTTCGTTCGTTGGCAGTTTCTACAGTTCCCAACGATACTGGCGAAGCCTCTTCTTTACTCATCTTTCGGGTTGGATAAGCATGATGGGCAGGAGCTGATAATAAGAAAAACTGAGCTGGACTTTCAGAATCTAAGCTTTTGAAACTAACTGATTTTGAGCCTTTTCCAATATAAAGAGCGTCTAATTTTGAGAGTGGAAAATTCACTCCATCCACCAATATTTCACCGTCTCCACCAACGTTGATAATGCCTATTTCACGGCGGTCCAAGAAATAATCTGATTTTAAATTGTCGTAAGTCGGAAGAAATAATTCAGAATCTGAGGGCATTACTCCTCCTAAGATTACACGGTCGTAGTGTGTATAAGATAATGAGATTTCGTTTTTTTGAAAGACAGATTCTATCAAAAAATTATCTCTAAGTTGTTCAGTATCAAAAGCTTGTGCTTCTTTCTGACTGATGGCTTGATAAATTTGCATAAAGAGTTTATAGTATTAATTGTAGAAGTATAAAGACAGGTGGGTGTGGTTTATACTTTAAATATTGAGAGTGGAATTGATGAATTGTTGAGAAACCTTGAGGGGTTAAATTGATATAACCGTCTGTCTATCTTACAAATTTCTCAAAACTGTTTACTCTCGAATAATCCGTTTAAAAAAGTCAAACTGTACTTTAATTGATTTTTGCCAATAAGCTTTGTCGTGTTTGCCAGGCTGTGAGATATAGGTAGCTTTTACTTTCAATTCGTCACAACGTCTTCTAAAATCGTTATTTGCTTCATAGTTAACATCTTCTGTGCCACAGTCGAAGATGATTTCTTTTTGTGAAGCTGCCATTTTTCCTACATTATTAATCATCGAAAACTTTCTAAATACCTCTGAATCACCCGAACCTATTATATTTTGCAGACTGGCATTGGCTGCCTCAACGCTCAAATCCAATACGCCTCCCGAACTACCAGCGGCTCTAAACATTTCTGGATGTTTAGAAAATAAACTAAAAGCTCCGTGTCCGCCCGAACATATTCCTGTGATGAAAACTTGTTCATCCTCAACACGGTATTTCTTTTTAATAGTTGGCATCAAATCTTTGAAGAAAAAATCCTCAAACTTACTCATGGCTTTACGGGGGCTGTTGATGTACCAAGAGTCCTTTAAACCATCTGGACAAACAATGATAAATCCATACGCATCAGCATACCGTTGAACATTGATGATAGAATTCCATTGGCGAAAACTAGCCCCTACGCCGTGCAAAAGGAACATTACCGGGTATTTTCTGCCCGAAGCCACTACATAGTCCTTGGGCGTATAAACCAGCGTAGTATCAACATGAGGTACATAAAGCGGATTGAAATATAGCTGTTCCTGAGCGGAAATGGACAGGGAACTTATTAGTATATAAAGAGTAAAAATAATGCGTTTCATGGGGGAATTAATGGTTTTGTATCGTTTGTCGATGTTTGATGTTCGTAGTTCGGTATTTAAAAAAATTGTCTGGTTAACTCCGAACATCGACCAACGAGCCACGAAAAGTATCAATTATTCTCATAAATCTCCGTCAAAATACTTCCTACTTCTTTTCTGATTTCAGCAGTAGGCTTTAAATAATTATTATTCATCATGCTGAAAATTAGTGTTCTGCCTTTCTTTGTAATAATAAACCCACTTAAACAATAATTATTACTCAAAGAGCCCGATTTGGCAAAAACATAAGGTTTTTCTACACTCATTAAACTTCTCAAAGTACCTGATTTTCCTGCCGCAGGAAGCAGTTTAAAAAGGCGTTCTTCCGGAACAATTTCATGGATTTTTTCCAATAACGCAATCATCGTTCGTGGTGTGAAAAGGTTAAACCTCGAAAGCCCCGAACCATCCACCCAGCGAGGAACATCGGGCAAGTCAGACATGAATTTTTCCTTTGCTTTCGCAATGCCCAAAGTTACATTCAATTCGCCCGTGAGGATATCCGCACATTGAAGCATGAGGTGTTCGGCAATCATATTATCACTTTCCTGCAACATTCTGAAATATAGACTATCCGCAGGCAAACTGTAAAACGTTTTTGCTGATTTTTCAAGCGGTTTATTGATAATGGTTACTTCTTTTTTTAAGGTATCAGTCAGCAAAGCCGTGATAAATTCTACACTCGTTTTAAAGGGGACATCTTGCGAATAATTGAGTTTTATAGTCTTTCCAGCAGGGTAACTGAATAGATTTGCTCCCATGTCTCTTTGCACTGAAAACGTAGCAGATTTTGACCAATTATAGGTTTTATCGGCAAAGAATTTGGGTTCAATATTGAGCGTATTTTCTTTATTTCCAGTAAATCGGACTATATTTCCGTGAATCGGGAAGGCAGAAATCTCGGCAGCGTAGTAATCGTTATAATCATCCCAAGACCAACCATCGCCAAAAAAAGAACCCGTAAAATTATCGTTGGAAAAATAGATTTTTTCGGGTCGGTTTTTCAAGAATTCGAATGCTTTACTTTTGGGTAAATCAGGGTTGAGAAAAGAGGGGTCGCCAGTTCCCCAGATGATTAATGAGTCGCCCGAAATTTGGTAATGAAAAGCGGGGATAGAATCTGCCAAAGTTTTCAAACTGGCGTAAAAAGTAAATAATTTAGTATTGGAAGCAGGGATGAAATAACGTTCGGCGTTGTGTTGGAGCAGCATTTTTTTCTCCGAAATATTATACAAAGCAAAACCCGTATGATTGTTCTTGAAAACCTCCGATTCTTTCAATCTTCGAGACACTGATTTCATGCTAATTTTGGTAGCATTACAGGCAAAAAAGAGAATTGCCGAAGAAAAAATAAGGATTCTGGAAAAGTGATTCACGTAGGTATTTTTAAAAAGAAAAATCTCATACAACGAGCGGTTTGTATGAGATTTGAAGTTATGAAAAAACGCTGTAAAAAGCAATTTGAGAAGTGGAATTTTATTTTATGGTTTCTCCTAGCATCGAACATCAAAAAACTATTCCTCATCGGGCAAGCCTTTATATTTGGAAGTCTCAAATATTTTTTGGGCATCGGTTTGTTTCATCAAATCTTGAATGGTTAATTTCTCATTTTCATCAAAATATTTTCC
>JANPIG010000590.1:0-4697 GCA_031424875.1 Cytophagales bacterium | reverse complement strand
TTTTATCTGGTCCAATAATGAAAACCGAACGCACCGTAGCTTTTTCAGAAGCATTGGGGTGAATCATGTCATAAAGAGTTGCTACATTACGGTTAGAATCAGCGATGATTGGGAAATTCATTTTCACTCCGTTTATTTCCTCAATGTCTGGAACCCACTTATTATGAGAATCTAAATCATCCACAGATACGGCAATCACTTTTACGCCTTTTTTCTCAAATTCACCTTTCAAAAGGGCAGTTTTGCCTAATTCAGTTGTACAAACAGGCGTAAAATCGGCAGGGTGGCTGAATAACATAGCCCATGAATCGCCAAGCCATTCGTGAAAATTTATAGGTCCCTGGGTGGTCTCCGCCGTGAAATCGGGGGCAATATCTCCTAATCTTAATGACATAGTTTTATTAGTTTTTAAGTTATTAAGTTGCCAAGTTAATAAGTCAAGAAATTGATAGCCACTTGCCTAAATCAGTAACTTAACAACTTAATAACTTAAAACTTTCATTACTCTACTAAGTTACAAGATTAAACAGGATTTAGTTCAAAATTCGTTTTGAAATTATACGGGTTTCTCAATTACAAAATTATGATTAGTATAAATACAAATGTCAGCTGCAATTGTTAATCCTTCTCTTACCATCTCTTCAGCCGATAAATGAGGAGCATGTTTTTTCAAAGCCAAAGCTGCTGAAAGAGCATAATTGCTTCCAGAACCAATGGCCGCAATTCCGTTTTCGGGTTCCAAAACATCACCCGTTCCAGAGATAATCAGGGCTTCTTCGTTGTTGGTTACTACCATCATGGCTTCTAGTTTTCGAAGATAACGGTCTGTACGCCAGTCTTTTGCGAGTTCTATGCTGGCCCTTTTCATATTGCCACCATAAGCACTAAGTTTTTCTTCAAAACGTTCTAACAAGGTAAAAGCGTCAGCAGTTGAACCTGCAAAACCCGTAACGATTTTTCCATCCAACATTTTTCTGATTTTCTTAACGTGGTTTTTGGCAACGGTTGCCCCCATAGTTGCCTGTCCGTCTGCGCCTATCGCTACTTCGCCATTATGTACGACCGCCAAAACGGTTGTTGATCTAATTTTTTCCATGAATATTTTTATATTTTTTACAAAGATAGGGAAAACTAATAATTGTTGAATTATGGATTATTTAATCCCAACTACTCAAAGATGTAAGAATTCAAAAATTAACTACATTCCTCCCAAATCCTGCGTAATTCTGGCAAAAGGACTTTTGGGTTCTCTGAAAGGATCTTTTGATAATCGTGCCGAACAAGCCATCGTGGTATATTGAGGATTCAGAATGTTTTCTCGATGATGGGGAGAATTCATCCAACCATTCACAATTGACCTTGCTAATACTGCGTAAGTCATCATGTATAAAGGTCTTTTGGTATTGCAATCCACAAAAAAGTAATCACTATTATTTTTGGGTGGTTGAAAACAAAACTTAGAATTTTTACCTGTCTCAATAATATCGTGTTGGGCAATATTTTCACCCATTGCTCTGAATTCACGTGTTTGATTTTCAACCCGATTCTGCATGCTCCGATTGGTTGTACTATTTGAATTGACATGACTATAAAAATCCTGTTCAATCATAGCCTCCGAATGACCGATGGTAGCTTTATGAAGTGGCAAATTGTATGTAAAAATCCGAAGATTATATTTTAACCTTTGTTCATTTGTAGCATGAAAAATGGCGGCATCTAATAAAAAATTATTTGGATTTCTGGCATCAATGGGTTGATTTACTGTGGATTGGCTAAGGAATTCAGAACTTGAGATTTCATAATAGCCTCTCAATTGTGCCAATACATTATGAGAAAAAAATAATAAAAAAAGAAGGTATTTCATGCGTGATTTTTTTTATTAATAACGAATGAAATACCTCTTTTAGTTTGTGTGGAGTGATACCAATATTTTATTTTTGAGAAAAATAGGACGTTGTTATTCTTCCCGAATAAATCTCGTAAAAACCGAGCTTGCAATTCCCAAAATTATTAATAAACTTAATGCAGAACGTAAGTTTGTAGCTTGTGAAATATAACCAATAAGAGGAGGCCCTAATAAAAATCCAGCAATTCCAACCGTAGAAATTGCTGCTAAAGCCATACCAGCAGCCATGGTCTTAGAATGGCCCGCTTCTGCGTAACACAACGGTACAATAGTTGAAAGCCCTAAGCCTGTAACTCCAAAACCAATGATTACGGTAAGTGGTGTTGAATATAAAAGTGCGATAATCATACCCAAAGCATAGAAAATGCTATTAAAAAGCAACGTTTTTTTTATGCCCATCTTAGCGGTTGTCCAATCCCCCAAGAACCGTCCCACTACCATCATTACAGAAAATGCCGTGGAGGCAGCAGTGATAAAAGTGGTATTGTTATTAGGTAATGACTTGAAATACAGTACACTCCAATCTGCCATTGCTCCTTCTCCTAACATGGCACAAAGACAAATGATTGATAAAAGCATCAAAGATTTATCGGGTAATGCAAATAAAGGTTGTGGCTCGTCGGGTTTTGTATCTTTTGTTATCAAAAATTGATAGGTTCCTAATCCCGCCACTAACATTACTGTTCCACACAATGCCATATGTTTGAAAACACTAAAATCAAGACTGGAAACTATGCCACCTACAGCAAAGCCAGTCATAAAACCTAAACTAAAAACGCCATGAAATGAGGACATGATAGTTTTTTCATAGATTTTTCCAACGCCAACCGCTTGCACATTCATGGCAATATTGAGTAAATCACTGCCAAATCCAAAGAAAAATAAGGCTATCATTAATTGCCAAGTGGTAGTGGCAAGTCCGATGAAAGGCATAGTAAAAAAATAAATTATTGCTGTTAAAGTAGTGATTTTTCTACTCCCAAACTTATCGATAATGGCACCTGCCAATGGCAAGGCTACCAGACTTCCTATGGGAGCCACCAATAATATACTGCCCAACTGTGCATCGTTGAGTTTAAAATATTCTTTTAAATCTGGAATCCGTGTTGCGTAGCTGGCAAAACATATTCCATTCATAAAAAATAAAATTTTCGTAGCTATTCGAGCTTGCAATTTATCAGACATTATAAAAGTGTATTTTCAACATCTTTCCAAGAGTTAACTCTCTGAAAATCAGTTATATGTTGATTATGAACTGCGTTGAAAAGCAAACCTGTTCCTTCAAATTTTTCCAAGTTTTTCTCATGGTCATCTATAATATAATCGGCTCTAATCATCCATTTATGTCCGCAAAAAACGGTATGAGTCCATCCGATATAGGGGAAATAATCTGCTAACCATTCTAATTTTTCAGCCATTGAATTTGGGAATTCTGTAGCGGCTGAAACGATAAAAATCTCGTATTTTTGATATAATTTTTCTATAACTTCTTGGGCATCTGGCATCAATGGAATATCTCTAAAAAAGCCTTTTTCCCATAGTCGGTGACGAATAGGTAAATATTTTTCAAGGTATTCTTCTTTAATGGTCGGATTGGTAATTAAAAGTTCTTTGCTGTATGAAGTTCCATAATTTTCATTTACCATATTGATAATTTTCTGACCCGTATCAGCCATCACATCATCCATATCAATTAATAATCTTTGCATATTTATTCGGTTTTTATTATTTATGAGCAAATTTACCGAATAAAAACGCATAATTGCAAATTTATTATTAAGTTTGTGTAAAATAAACGAAAATAACCGTATTTATGCTTAGAGAAGAACGTTTGCAAATAATATTGAAAATGTTGGAAACAGACCAACGGGTTTCCTCTGTTCAGTTGGCAGAAATTTTGAATGTTTCGGATGATACTATTAGAAGAGATTTGAATGAATTGGATGAAAATGGCCTTCTCAAAAAGGTACACGGTGGAGCAGTTCCAAGGTCGCCAAGTCCCTACAAATTGACTGAACGAATCCATATTTCACATGAAGAAAAATTGATTTTAGGACAAAAAGCTCAATCGTTTTTTAAAGATGGTCAAGTAATTATTTTAGATAATGGATCAACTAATATGGAGGTTGCCAAATTAATGTCTCCCGATTTAAAAGCTACTGTTTTTACCACCAGTATTCCCGTGGCTCAAATACTTTGTGAACACCCCAATATTGCGTTATTTTTGTTGGGGGGAAAGGTTTTTAAAGATGCTCAAAACACCTACGGGACTGAAGTTATAGAACTTTTGGGGAAAATAAGAGCCGATATTTTCCTGATGGGCGTTTGTGGGATGCATCATCAAATAGGCGTCACCATGCCAGACTGGGGCGAAAGCGTTGTGAAACGAAAGATGGCAGAAGTGTCTCAGAAAGTGATAGCCTTGGTAACAGCAGATAAACTCAATACTGCTGAAAATTATGTGGTTTGCCCTTACAATCACATAGATGTAATGCTTACTGATAATACTATTACTGACGTGCAACTAACTGATTATCAGGGGAAAGGCGTAGAAGTTATATAAATTTATAACCTTATCACATTTTTACGTTGTCGTCTTGAAATAGCCAATTTTGTTCCACCATTCAATAGTAAATATTTTGGAGATTGAGGTTTATCAAAGCCCTCTATATGATTTTTATTGACACAAAAAGTTCTGTGAATTCTGATAAAAGATTCGTCTAAATTATTATTGACATGAAATAGTAGTGTTTGGGCAGATAATTTTACGTTTCCGCCTTTCAGATGAATA
>JANPIG010000589.1:0-1456 GCA_031424875.1 Cytophagales bacterium | reverse complement strand
ACGCAAAGTAAGAATCTCAACCAAGGAATGGAATAATGGAACATATATCTACCAACTTTCGTCTGACGGAAAATCATTAGCAACCAAAAAATTATTGGTGAGACATCAATAGATTACTTTTTTAATTGTTGTAGAAAGTTTTCCCCTTTTTTTAGAAATATTCGTTTTGCAAATCATATATTTAGGAGCTACATTCATTTTGGATGTAGCTTTTTTTGTGAAATTTTTCTGAATTTACTTGTTCAAAATGGGCAGCACGAAGCCATGCTATCCATAATATATCTATGAAAAATCTTTTTTTTCTGTCTGTATTATTTATCAAAATCTCAGTTTTCGGACAAATAAATCCTACTGGCAAAACCGTTGAAACTCGGTTTAGTTTACCCCCAAATTATCAACGTTTGGGCGTTGAGAATAATTCTTTTGGTGAATATTTACGTAGCTTTCCCCTGAAAAATGATAAAGCCACAGTGTATTTTTTTAATGGCAAAGAGAAACTAAATTCACAGCAGGTAGCCGTTTTGGATATTGACCGAGGCACCAAAGACCTCCAACAATGTGCTGATGCTGTTATGCGTTTGCGGGCAGAATATTTGTATAATCAAAAAAGGATTCAAGAAATTTCTTTCAATACTTTTGGTGGTGTTGCGATGGATTATGACAAGTATAGAAAGGGCTATCGTGTTAATAATCAAGGATTTACCAAATTGAAAGGTGCTGATAATAGTCGTGAGGGATTTAGAAAATATTTGGATATGGTTTTCTCGTATGCGAATACTTATACACTTGAAAAAGAGATGAAAACCGTGAGAAACTTGAAAGATTTACAGATAGGGGATGTCTTTATAATGTCAAATCCCAAAAGCTACGGACACGCTATGATTGTAATGGATGTGGCTGAGAACCCACAGACAAAAGATAAGATTTTCCTGTTGGCTCAAAGTTATATGCCCGCCCAAGATATTCACATCGTCAAGAATCCTAAAGGGGGAGTTTGGTATAGTTTGAAGGATTTAGACTACCAGCTTTACACGCCCGAATGGACGTTTCCAGTGTCGGCTTTGCATCGGTTTTAGGGGAAAAATTAACTTCCCGAAAGTAGAAAAAACTTTCGGGAAGTTAAACATCAGATGTAGGTACTTTAATAAATGAGGGCTCCCTAACATCGAATTAATCTAATTCGCTTTCGGAGCTCTATAATTCAAAGGTCTCCAAGTATTATTTTTAGAATTTATATCTGGAAAAACATGGTCTGGGTCAATCGTTACCGATTTCAGTGGTAAATTAGTCGTTGATCTAAACGTCCATGAACCACCTCTTTGCCAAATTTCGATGGGCAAAGTTACTCGCTCTTTTGTTCCCCCAACCATTTCCATTTCTACGATGGCGGGCATCGCTAATTTTTCCAAATTCTCAATCGTGATAATTGCCCCATTTTTGGCATCTTGCTCAATAT
>JANPIG010000588.1:0-5969 GCA_031424875.1 Cytophagales bacterium | reverse complement strand
TTTTACTTTCGGGAAGTTCCCCCAAAATTGTTCATACTTTTGAAAACTTACCAATTCTTAATTGAAATTAGATTCATCGTCTGACTATTGTCCGACTGCGTTGGAAGGATAGTAGCAGTCAGACGACTGGTATCCCTTATTTTAAGAAAAAACAAAAGTATAAACAGCTTCAGTTATTTTTAAAATTTAGTGAATTTAGTAGCTAACGTTTTCACCGTTTTATTCAAATCTTCCGACACCTTTAACCACAAAACCCCTCCACCAAAAATCACTAAAATGGTAAGAGATTTTATAAGAATATTTAAGAAAATCATCCAGACATTTCCTTCAAAAACAGGTATCAAAAGCGTTAATCCGTAGGTGAAAAATCCTAAAACAATTACCTTTATTGTACCCAAACCAAAGGGTTGCAAGCCCATTTTGTGTTTGATAAAAAAGAATTTTACCAAGTTATATACAATCACGGAAATTAACATAGCAACCGCCGCACCATTGTAGCTATAAATTGGAATTAGGATAAGATTTACGGTTAATAGAATGGCAAAACGGATGATATAAAACATTAAATCATATCTGAAGTAAGGTGAATTTTTGAGGATTTCAGAATTCAAACCCGTTGCCATATCAAAGACACTGTATAACCCAACCATCAACACTACAAATTTTCCTTTCTGATAAATTTCAGAGTTTGGAATAATGTCAAATATGGAATCAATATTGCACCAAACCCCCAAAAATAAGAATAGACCAATGATTAACAAATTTATGGCTGATTTTTGATAAATTTCCTCTACATGATTTAAGTCATTTTTTTGCCAAGATTCTGCCAAAAGTGGCTCACTAATGGAGGCAATAGCATTACGTGGAATAGCAATTACCAAACCAATACTGAGGGCAATGTTGAAAATGGCAGTGCGTTCCAATCCGCCCGTATAGGCAGGAAGCATTATCTTTTCGATGTGAGGTAAAACGGTTGCCGTTGCTCCTCCCACCATTGTCCAAAGTCCGTACTGAACCATTTCTTTAAAGATGGGTTTGCGGACGAAAGAGAAATCTAACTTGAGAAATAATTGCCCTAATATTTTGATATAAATAAATAAAAATACCACCGCTAAAGCATTTACTATCACAATACCCATCACCAACTGGTCGAAGGAAATGTAGTGAAAACCAAAGAGCAAAGCCAAGCACGAATTTGAGCCTTTTAGGAAAATCTCACGAATAATAGCGGGTACTACAATCCGTAAATTTACCCGACTGTATGATTCTAAAATAGCTTGATATAATAAGCAAAAAGTGATTACAGGAAATATCCAAAAATAGCGAATCAGCAAAGGTGAATTTTCCGTATAAATTCTTCTAAATGAGCCATTTAATAGAAAATATATCAATAAAAACGCCAAAAATCCAATCATCGGAGCCATGAGAATATAGCCCAAAAATCCATTGTGCTGACGTTTAGAATCCATAAATTGATTGAAAAATCTGACACCTACATGAGGTGTACCCAAGTGTGCAAATCCTGCAAAAACCAAGGGGAAACTTATCAGGGCAGTATAAAGTCCTAATTGTTCAGTACTAAGAAATTTATTGTAAAGAAATAGCACATTAAGCGTACCGATTGCCACGCCCATATAAGTAACGACCGAATTTTTAAGACTTTGACGAATGATGATGCCCATTTATTTTTTTCTGTAAGTCGCTACAACCGTGATACCTTGATTATTAAAAAATGGTAATCTTTTTACCGCAAAACGAGTACCAATTGTAATGATTTTACTCAATAAATTATCTCCTACAATATTCTGAAGCCATAATTTATAAAGCATCCCTCTATGCAACGAACTTACAGGCTGATTGACAATTTCTACGATTTCTAAATCAAACATTTTAGCAACATAAGCCAATGAATCTTTATCCCAAAGCAGCATGTGATGCGGAGGAAGATTTAAGGTATGATAAGGGTCATTTTTGAAATAATATGAATCGTTATTAGGAACACCAATGGCTAATAAACCGCCTTTTTTCAAGCATTTGACCGTATCTTTCAGAAAATCACCTACTTCGTTTACGTGTTCAAACAATTGAAAAGCACAGACCGAATCGTAACTTTCGGGGTAGCTTTGGGCGTGTTGTTTGATGGTTTGGTTGAGGATGGTTATGCCCATTTTTTTGCCTTCTTCAATGGCATCTTCGTTGAAATCCAAGCCAGTGGGAATAGCTTGTTTTTCGAGTAATTTTTGTAAAAAATATCCTCTGCCACAACCAATTTCCAATACTTTTTCTTGGGGCTGAATCATCTCAATGACTCGCTGATGTTCCCAACGCCACAGGTTGTAATATCCTTTATAATATTTCGCTAAGTCAGCGTAAAACTGACCATCGCTTACGACTGAAAAAGGATAATAAAATTTCAATTTTGAGGTCTGACATTGATAGACCGCCAATTCCTTAACATTCTCGAAAAACCGAGAAACATCGGTATTTAACTCCTTGATGTATTTTGCTTTAACGGTTGGAATATCTAAAACGCTTTGCTTTATAACGTCTGTGCCACCCGTGAGGGGCGATTGAAGATGATTCATATCAGTTTTCTAAAATATCTTTTAAGGTTTGTACTCGTTTACTCATTTCATAATTTTCTTCGATGTGCTTGCGGGCGGCTCTGCCCATTTGTCCGCATAAATTGGGGTCTTTGGCTAATTGAATCATATAATCCGCCATAGATTCCCAATCGCCCTCTTCTACTAAAAAACCAGTTTCTCCGTGAACCACAGCATCTTTTATCCCTGCATGGCGGGTACTAACGATGGGTAAACCTGTGGCGGAGGCTTCGAGGATTGTATTTGGAGTACCTTCTGAATCTCCATTTTCTGCCATTCTTGAATGTTGCACAAAGATTCTTGCTTCACGTAACTGTTCTGCGATTTGCTCGGGCGATTTTTTGCCTTGAAAATCTATCTTATCTGAAATATTTAATACATTGGCTAATTGCTTAGATTCTTCCCACAATTCACCGTCTCCAACCATAATCATTTTAGCATTAGGCTCTTTATCCAATACTGCTAAAAATGCCTTTATTGTTAATTGAGGAGCTTTTTTTGCAGTAAATCTTCCAACAGAAATAAAGATTGGGGCTTTTGTTTCAGGAGATGCACCAATGAATTTGTCGGTTTCTACTCCATAAGGATTTAAGTATATTTTTGCTAAATCCGCTCCTAAATTTAATAGCTGTTTTTTCATATCATTGGACACTACAATGATGCCTTCAACTTTCTGAAATAGTATTTTATATCTGTCTTTATAATTATCTAAGGTTTTATATTCGCTTGCATCAAATCCGTGAAAATGAACAAATAACTTAACGTTTGCCAACTCACAAGCATCTGAAAGTGCTACTCCCATCGGTCCATAATTAGCTAAAAGTGTATCTATTTTACTTTTTTGAAGGTAAGAAGCTAAAAGATTAGTGTATATTTTATGATATATTTTTGGGAATAAGTTTCTCAATCCACCCCTAACAAAAATATAATTAAATGGAAATGGTAAAAATGATTTTCCATCAGGTAAAATAGAAGGATACCAACCTTCATAAAGTAAGATTTTGGGTTGTAATGCCTTAATTTGGTTATCAATAAAAGTCTCTGAATAAGAATATTTATTGGAACGAGTAATACAAAGATTCATAGACATTATTTCTTTTTAGCCACCAAAATAAACGTACAAGCATCTTTATCTCGGGTTTCTTGGGCGGTGGTTTTATCGAAAAATATAATTAAAGGCTGCATAATTAATGCCAAAACTGGACGGAGAAATGGGGGTAATTTAAACAAAATTCCATCTTGAAATAACTGCAAACCCATGGCAGAACGCCCGATAATCCCTTTAAAATGAACAACCTCAAAACCCGCTTCTGAAACTACCTTTTGTAAGCCTGTAGATGTCCAACGCCAAAAGTCAGTGGGGTCGGGATGAAACATCCAGTAGCCGTGGGTGCTTAGAATTAATTGTCCATTTTTTTTCAAAACTCGCTGAGCCTCAGATAGATAGAAAGTTGGATTAACCACGTGTTCAAGCACTTGGGTAGATAACACTACGTCCAGACTTTCATCGGCTAAATCAATTTTTCCTTCGGGCGAGATATGAATATCGGCAATGGTATTTTCGGGCAAATCTATGCCCACATAGCGCTCTACGTAAGGAGAAATGAGGGGTTCGTAGGGTTTATTGCCACAGCCATAATCCGCCAATACTAACTTTTGGGGGCTACTGGCAACAAATTTGTGAATAACATCTTCGATTTGCTGGCGAAGTTGGCGTAAGTAATAATATCGTGTTGCCATTCTTCCAAAAATAGAAGGATAAAGGCGTTCGATACCTGCTTCTCTGTCGGTCATTGTATTGATTTTGAAATACAAAATTACTATTTTTGAATCGCTTATAAAAATACGCCCGCAAATGAAAAGATTTTATTACACTATTATTCTATTGATTATACCAATATTATCTTGGAGTCAAGTTAATTTAAAAAATGGTCTCGTAGCCTGTTATGCTTTCAATTCTATTATCGTGGATGCAAAAGGTAATGTAAAAGATGATACTGTCAATGGTGCGACTTTGACTACCGACCCTTTGGAAAATTAATAGTGCCTATAACTTTGATGGAAATTCATACATAGAAGTTTCGCCAACACAATTTCAGAATAAAAATTATAGCTTTTCCATTTGGGCATACCCTGACGTAATTCCTCCAACAAATACTTATTTTTATCCATTTTCAGTTGGTGGTTCAGGGGGCGACCAGTCAATAGATTTAAGTAATTCAGCCAATGGAGCTAATGGGTGGACTTTCGGAGGTTACAGCGTAGGTGGTGGGCGTGTTCCATTTTGCGACCAAGGATTTTTACCACCTCCTGCAAAATGGTATCATATTGTTGGAGTACGAGACAATACAACCATGAAAATGTATATTGATGGGGTATTAATAAAAACTGATAATACGGGTGGATTAGACCCTTCTTATGGCTCAAATACCAAAGTAACAATTGGTTGTAGAAGTAGTCTTGTACAATTTTTTCAAGGTAAAGTAGATGACCTCCACATCTACAACCGCCCTCTAACCGCAGACGAAGTAAAAGCTCTTTATGAGGGAGAACCTGCTCCAACAATTACGATAACAGCCGATAAATCCACTCCCTGCGGAGGAGATAAAATCATATTTACTGCCAATGGAGCATCTGCTACGGCAAAATATCAATGGAAAGTGGATGGCGTAAATACTGGAACGGATAGTAAAACACTTACGTTTAATGCTCCCAACAATTCCGCTCAATATCAAGTAAAAATAGCCGTAGAAATTACGGATGATGATCCTTGTTTTCCGAAGAAATCAGCTACGGCAGAGCAGATTTTTACTATCAAAAATTGTGTTATTCCACCAGTTTCAACGGGCGTAGATTTGAAGAATGGCTTGGTTGCTTGTTATCCCTTCAATGCCAATGCCAAAGATGAATCTGGCAATGGAAATAATGGAACGGTGAATGGTGCAACACTCACTGCTGACCGTTTTGGAAAAGTGAATAGTGCTTATAAATTTGATGGTTCAAGCTATATTTCTGTCTCGCCGAATCAATTTAAAAATCAAAGTTATTCTTATGCTACTTGGGTATATTTGGATAACCTTCCCACAGGAGGAGACCAATATTCTTTCATATCGGTAGGTGGAATAGGAGGAGACCAAGTTCTGTCATTAACAAGTAATTATCAAGCTTTATCTGCAAATGGTTTTAATTGTGCAGCTTATAATTTAGGAAGTCCCTCGGTATCAAGTAATTGGACAGGTAATCAACCAAATAAAGGCAAGTGGTATCATGTAGCCTATACACGGGATAATACTTCAATTAAACTTTATGTTGATGGTAAATTAATTACCGATTTATCGCCCAATATTGCTACTAATGCAACAAGCC
>JANPIG010000587.1:0-10851 GCA_031424875.1 Cytophagales bacterium | reverse complement strand
TTTTATAGTTCATATCCAGCAGAATGAGATCAAACTGATTTTGGGCTAAAAGAGAAGGAATTTTCTCAGGATTTTTTTCAGTAATAATTTCCTTGACTTCAGGACGAAGAAGCATCTTTACTGCCACCAAAATATCTTGGTCGTCGTCAATAGCTAATATTCTGGCGTTTTTCAGGAGCATAAATTTTAATAAGAGAGTTAGCGAATTGAATTTACTGATTTATTTTGAAAGTTCTGTACTCATTAAAGATGTAAATTTAATGAAAAACGTTGCAGATGGTTTTTTAAAATGGACAGATAATATCATAACCGTAAAATATTGGTCAATAATGCCATTAGTTTCTACCTTTGTAAGCATAAATAATAACGGTTCTCCGGCAGTTTTGTGGACATAGAGTCGCACAAAGTTTTCACAGAGTTAAAAGAGTATTTTTCTGGTGCAACACTACGGCAGGCGTTCCTGTGAAATACTTAGAGGAACTTTGTGACCACGAATTGTCAGACATTCATAACGACAAAATGAACGAAAATTTCAATAATTTATTCGAGAAAAGACAATCACAATTAATGGCTTTTGACCGCTTACTCACTATTATGGACGAGCTTCGGGAGCAATGCCCTTGGGATAAAAAACAGACCATTGATAGTCTTCGCCACCTCACCATTGAAGAAACTTATGAGCTTTCGGATGCCATTATGGAAGGCGATTTGCAAGAAATAAAAAAGGAATTAGGAGATATAATGTTGCACTTGGTTTTTTACGCAAAAATAGCCTCTGAAACTAATACTTTCGATGTTTCTGACGTTCTGAACGGCATTTGCGAGAAACTCATTCACCGTCATCCGCACATATACGGGGACGTGAAAGTAGAAAACGAAGCCCAAGTAAAACAAAATTGGGAAGCCATTAAATTGAAAGAAGCCGGGGGAAATAAAACGGTTTTGGGAGGCGTGCCAAAGTCATTGCCAGCCTTAGTAAAAGCCATGAGAATTCAAGAAAAAGCTCGTGGAGCAGGATTTGATTGGGAAGAAAAACATCAGGTTTGGGAGAAAGTGGAGGAAGAGATGAATGAGTTTAAAAATGAATTTAATGTTGTTGATAATCAGGCAATTGATAAAGAAAAAGCCGAAGCCGAATTTGGAGATTTATTGTTTTCATTAGTCAATTATGCCCGTTTTATTGATATTAATGTGGAAACCGCTTTAGAAAGAACCAACCGAAAATTCATCAACCGTTTTCAATATTTAGAAGCAAAAGCCAAAGAAAATGGCAAGACTTTGCAAGAAATGACTTTGGCAGAAATGGATGTATATTGGGAAGAAGCGAAGCGACAGAAAATTTAAACCAAAATTTAACGTTTTATCTTCAAACATTGGTTCTACGACAGTTTTGTGGACACAGAGTCACACAAAGTATCTAACAGAGTTAAAAGAGTCTTTTTTTGGTGTGACTCTGTGAAAACTCAGAGAAACTTTGTGACCCAAAAAATGTTGGACAACTCAAACATTTTATTATGACATTTCATAAAATATTGATTCTTGGGCTTCTTTTGATGCCTACTTTTATTTTTGCACAAACAGCATCTCAAAAAGCTGCTTTGAAAAAAATGATTGAAACTGAAAAGACTTTTGCCCAAACATCATTGGATAAAGGTACAAAAAATGCCTTTTTAGATTTTTTGAGCAAAGATGCCATCGTTTTTGATAAAGGAACTGCCGTGAATGGATTGGAATATTGGCAAAAATTAGATTTCAAAAACCTGTTGACTTGGCAACCTATATTTGCAGAAATTGCTGTTTCTGAGGAAATGGGCTATACTTTGGGAGATTTTCAATTGCATAATTTAACGGTTAACGACAAGCCACTCTCTCATGGAAGTTTCTTTACGCTTTGGAAAAAACAGAATGATGGCAACTGGAAAGTAGCCTTAGATTTTGGCATAAATCACCCTGAAATTAGTGCTGTTGCTCCTTCTGTGAGAGAAAGTTATGCTACTTTCAAACCTTATGAACTGAAAAATACGTCAGTTTTGGCAGAAAGGATGGTATTCATGAATGACTTTTTTTACTGGAAAAATGCCAAAACTTCTCTTAATCCTTTTGAACCGCATCTCTCCCAAGACATCAAATTATACCGCAATAATCTTCTGCCCATCGTAGGTAGAGAAGCTGCAAAAAATTATCTGAAAAAGTCTTACGACAAAGCCATTGTCTATACGGGTTTAAAAGCAATTCCCTCGCAAGCGGGTGATATGGTATGTGTGTATGGCGTGATTTCTGGTAAAAGAAAAGGAGAATACGTCAGAGTTTGGAAGCAAGAATCAAAAGATGTTTGGAAAATTGTGGTGGAAATGGTGAATGTGAATTAATATTATAAACCGCAAAGTCGCTATGACGCAAATTTATTTAACATATTTTTAGCGTCATAGCGACTTTGCGATTTAGAAAATATAGTTTTACCCCGGGAGGCCCCAACCACCGGGCAGAGACACCAAAAATCGAACAACGAAAACTACTTCATCCCCTTCACCAACGCATCCGCAATGATTTTATGAGCCATTGGATTGGGGTGATTATCATAAAGTGTTGAGTCTTTTTGATTTATTTTAGCCCACTGAACGTATTTAGAATAGTTTTCTCCCGTAAGTATGCCCGCTCGAAGTACCGAATCTGCATCTATGAAAGTGACATTTTTGACCAATTCCGAAGGCATTGTTTCTTCAAATTTCTTTCTGTCATAATGATTTGTCATGCGTTGTTCGTCTGAATAGCCAAATCCCCCAACGTTCAAAACCACCATCTTCACACCATACTGTTTACATAATTGATAAATTTTTTCGTAAACATATTTCTCAATTTTATGATTGTCGGACTCTGCTGTGGGTAAAATTCCCAAACTCATTTTCCATTTCGCTACACTCTGCTTCCAAGCATCCCAAATCGCTACGGGGAAGCCTACTTTAAAGAAAAAAGATACTTTATCCGAAAACGAAGTCGGTGAAGTTTTGTAATATTTATAGTCAGGATTATACAAAGCTGAACGAAAAAATGGCTCGTGAACGTAGAGTTCTTTTTTGTCATTTTCAGTAACAAAAGGAAAGGGCATTACGCCATGTGCGGAAGGGAAAAACATGAATCTGGCTCTGTCTGCCAACCACGGAGAATACTGAACACAAAGCACTTTAGGGCGATGTTGAGGAATTTTTCTTTCTGCCAAAATCAACATTTGAGCCAATCCATAAGCATCCGTTCCACAATTTAAAGGCTTGTATTTCAAAGATTTAACAGCTTGCGATGAATAATTTTCTTCTGCCAAAGAATAATCTCCCCACGTGAAAGAACATCCTAAAAACATCATCAACGTATCGGAATCGGCAAATTGAGGATTTTCTGGAATTCTGAAACCTTCGCTATTCAGTTTTATGGGTACGCTAATTTGTCCACTATCCAAAGGAAAAACACTTCTTCCCGCCCCATTCGGAATGCCTCGATGTCCTAAAGTATCATCCGCTGTGAAGACATCACCCACGATACCAATATTCTTTTTATAGTAAGAATACAATTTATCAACAGCTCTAAAACTGGTATATATTTCTTTTATTAGGAAAAAAGAAACAATAAAAATTAGCGTAAAACTCACCGCTGGCATTATTTTTTTAAAGGTACTGCCGTTCCAATGTTTTTTATAAGTGATTGACAGCAAATAAAATAAGACAATAAAAATACCGAGGGCATCACAAATTTTTTCAATTAATATCATATTAGGCTGAACATGACGAAAGCGAGCATGGTCGAAAAACCAATAGACTAAATTAGGAATTTGGTATAAACCAAGGATGATAAGGAGTATTATGAACGTGAATTTTAGGTTTTTCATGTATAAAAACGCTTTTATGATTTTTCTTTCAAAAATTTCTGAAACTTTATTACGGTATTTCAAAATTTTCTTATAATTTTGAATAGGCTTTAACGGTGAAAGGTCAATAGTAAACGATGAGCGTTTATAAATCTACAATATTAACGATAGATTTTGCGTTTATTTTTTTACTAATCACCATGCTGCAAAAGCCCATTTTTACCGCCCACAAATTTAGAAAAACAATACCCTAAATCCGAATTCCGCCGTTTCAAATTTGCTATTTATAAAATTCCCCAAAAATCCTTACCTGAAAAATTATGGCTTTTTACGAACACAGTTTAGACATTCCTTCCGAAAGCACGAAAGATGTAATCATCAAAGTTATTGGCGTTGGTGGTGGTGGCAGCAATGCCGTCGAACACATGTATAAAGTTGGTATTCAAGATGTAGATTTCATCGTCTCAAATACTGATTTACAAGCCCTCAATGACAACAAAGTTCCTAACAAACTTCAATTAGGAGCCATTCTCACAGAAGGCTTAGGAGCTGGAACAGAACCCGAACAAGGTCGTTTGGCGGCTTTAGAAAGCGAAGCTCAAATTAGGGCTATATTATCTAATGATACGAAAATGGTCTTCATCACCGCTGGTATGGGTGGTGGAACAGGTACGGGGGCTGCTCCTGAAATTGCCCGAATTGCCAAAGAATTAGATATTCTTACGGTTGCTATCGTAACGGCTCCGTATTCTTGGGAAGGCACTGAAAAAATTGATGCTGCCAATGAAGGCATCAGAATTTTGCAAGAAACTTGCGATACTGTTTTGGTAATTTTGAATGATAAATTACTCGAAATGTTTGAAGACCTTAACATTTTGGAAGCCTTTGAACACGCTGATGACGTATTGGCAAATGCCGCAAAATCAGTAGCAGAGGTCATCACGAAGTCGGGTAAAGTAAATGCCGATTTTAAAGATGTTAAAAAAGTATTGAGTAATGCTGGACAAGCCGTAATGAGTAAAGCCATTGCAGAAGGTCCAAACAGAGCAAAATTGGTAATTGAAAAAGCTCTTGATTCGCCTTTGTTGAACAATCGGGATATTAAAGGAGCTGAACGTATTTTGGTAACAGTTGCCACGAGCCGTCAGAAAGTTATGGGTGTGAAGGAACAACAAGCCATCACCGATCATATTATTGAGGCAATTGGAGGAAAACAACCAAAGGGATTTAAGTTAGGTTTTATCATTGATGAAACATTGGGCGATGCCATGAGTATTACGGTTTTAGCAGCCAAATTTAATAAACCCGCTACTGAACAAGAATCAAAAATTGAGGTAGTGAAAGAAAAAATTGTGGACGAAGAGGAACAAGGAGATATTGTAGAAGCAAATCAACCCTTGTCAAGTACGGAAACTGAAACTTTACAAGTTGCTCCTGAGGTAGTGTTTACATATCGGGAAGATGACACGCTACGTTTGCGTAAAATGATTGATAATTTTTGTCAGAAAATGCCTTCCGAAATTGACCTCGAAGCACCTGCTTTTTTGCGATATGGTATAAAACTTATGGACGTTTCTGATATTAAAGGTGTTGATTTTCAAACACATACTTTATAGGTAGGTATAAGGGATTAGGTATTAATAAATTTGCTCAAATACCCTGCACAAGACAACATGTAAAAATTCGACATTATATTTATTAATAAACAATCAAGTCATAGAAATCCCGCAAGACCTAATCTATTTTGCGGGATTTTATTTTAATCCTAATCAAATACGATGAAATCCTTACTTTTATGTTTACTTACTTTCTTTTTAATAAATAACCTTTCTGCCCAAGAGGAAATTAATAAACTGACTACTGAGCGAGAAAATCTTTATCGAAAATATAAAGACACAGAAAGCCTTTCGACAGGTATTTTTGGCAATCGTTCTAAAAGTGATTTGCAAACTACCATTGATGCATTAAATGAAATTATTAAAAAAGATAATGAGATTTTGGAAGAATTGAAAAGTATTCAGGCAGATTCAAAGATAGAATTTACCAATAAATACAACGATTTGATTCAGCAAAATAATGATTTGAGCCAAAAAAATCGTGAGCTTTTAGAACTTTCGGAAAGGCACAAAGGCTATTCAAAAGAAAACCATGAAATATTGAAAGCCACGGAAGATAAGCAAGTTTTATTTATGTCTTTACTGACAATATTTGTTATTTTATCCGTGGTTTATGTTGTAAAATACTTTATTTTGAAGAGTGAAATGAAGAAAATGATGTAGCTGAGCTACATTCGTTACTGTTCTACAATTTTTCCTTATCAAAAATTGTTAAAGCAATTCTGATTTTGTCGTATCCATATTTCATATCCATTGCTTCAAAAAGGGCTTTCATGCCATCACCTTTTTTTACGCCCATCACTTTAGCGGCTCCCATGATTTCTCGGTATTCGCTTTGATTGATAAACGCCCAAGGATTTATATTTTTGCCTTCTTCATATAGTCTTCCCAAATGTGAAATAATAGTACCCGTATTCAACCCTCTGGTTTCAGCAATTTCTTCTACGGTATTACCTTCTTGATACAATTTGAAGGTAAATTCATAAGTATTAGTACCCTCGGGAATACGATTTGCACCTGGTACAGTTTTCAGAAATGAGGCAATTTCACGGATAAATATCTCACCATATTGTTGATATTTCATCTCGCCCACGCCCGAAACATTAAGCATATCTGCTTGCGTAAGAGGTTTTTTTTGCGACATATCCGACAATGTAGCATCTGAAAAAATCACGAAAGGAGGCATATTTTTTTCATCCGCCAAACGTTTCCGCAATTCACGGAGTTTCTCAAAAAGATAATCTCTGATAATTTCTTTTTTGGTTTTCTCTTTTGGGGCTTCTGCCTCACGAATAGCTTGGCGTTCTTCAAAGGCTTTGTATCTGACCAACTGCACCTTTCTACCTTCCTTCAAAATCGCCCATGAAGCATTGTTTAGTTTATAGGCGTGTCCTTCGTCATAAGCAATATCCATCACGCCCGAATTGAGCATTTGTTGGAGGTAATCTGCCCATTCATCGGCTTTCAATTCTTTGCCAACGCCAAAGGTTTTGAGTTCGTGATAACGATGGTCAATCAGGCGTTTATTATTAGAACCTCTCAGAATATCTACCAACATACCCATCGCTACTTTCTCACCCGTGCGAGCCACTCCCGAAAGGGCTTTTTGAGCCAATAATGTAGCATCAAACCGCATGGGAGGATTTTTGCAGACATCACAATTACCACAATCTTGGGTAACATCTTCGTTAAAATAACTCAATAAAATCCGTCTTCGGCAGATTTCGGCTTCGGCGTATTGCTTCATTCTGTCCAATTTTGCATTTTGAACTTCCTTCATTTCAGCAGGCAATTCCGACCCTGCAATCATGTCTTTTCTCACTAATAAATCATTGTAGGAATAAAACAAAAGTGTATCAGCTTTCACGCCATCACGTCCAGCCCGACCAATTTCTTGATAAAAACTTTCCACATTAGAAGGCATCGAATAATGAATAACCCAACGTACATTAGATTTATCAATGCCCATCCCGAAGGCAATCGTGGCAACAATTACCTGTACATCATCTCTCAAAAAAGCATCTTGTACTTTCGCCCGTTCATCGGCAGGTAATTTTGCATGATAAAATTTAGCTTTAATCCCAGCTTTTTGCAAAGCCTCGGCAACGGTTTCGGTATTTTTACGACTCAAACAGTAAATAATTCCAGCTTGTCGAGGACGTTCAGCTATAAAATTTTGGATAATTTTTATACGATTTCTTCCTGGTAAAACAGACAGCGAAAGATTGGGTCTATCAAAAGAAGAAATGTATGTTTTGGCTTCTGGAATGCCCAGTTGTGTAAGAATATCCTTGCGAGTAACACGGTCGGCAGTGGCGGTCAATGCCACCATCGGAACGTTCGGAAAGGCTTGTTTTAGCACGTGTAACTGAGCATATTCAGGGCGAAAATCATGTCCCCAAGTAGATACACAATGGGATTCGTCAATAGCAAACAAGCTGATATTCAGTGACTTAATCCAATCTAAATAGCCTTGGGTAAAAAGTTTTTCGGGAGAAATATATAATAGCTTCAACGAGCCATCATTGACTCGCCTTTCAATGGCAGATTGTTGCTGACCCGTGAGCGAAGAATTAAGATATTCGGCAGGAATTCCATTGGCTTTGAGGGCTTGCACTTGGTCGTGCATGAGGGCAATCAAGGGCGAAATCACCAGCGTAAGCCCCTGCATCATGAGGGCAGGAATCTGAAAACATATTGATTTTCCGCCGCCCGTAGGCATCAGCACCATAGCATCTTGTCCGTAGAGAATCCAGTCAATAATATCGGCTTGCAGTGGTCTAAATTTATCGTATCCGTAATATTGTTTAAGGACTTGTTCTTTGGTAAGCGGCATTTTATTATCAGTTATCAGTAAACAGTTTACTTATTAGTGGTTTATATTCTTGCACAGATTCTAAAAATTTAATGCGTTTTACGGAAGTCGTCGTTTTGAACAACGACTTCCGTAAAGACTTGCAAAAATACGCAATTTCGCACATTATGTAGAGATATAATTTCTAATTCAGCCTATACAATTATTTCAACATTCTATCCAAAGAAGCCTTAATCATCCCGCTTTCGCTTGGGCGTGGGGCATTGTCATTTACTACGTTGCCCGTTGAATCAATCAACATATAGCGGGGAATGGAATTAAGAGCAAATTGGGCAGGAATTGAAGACTGGGACGCATTGGGAATCAGAAAACTATGTCCCGCAGGTAAAGCAAACTTAGTATTGGCATTCATCCAATCGTCAGCATTTTCATCCAAAGAAATATACACGAAATTGACATCTTTATCTTTATAAGCCGCCCGTAAGTCCTGAGAAGCAGGCATTTCACCCCGACAAGGACCACACCAACTCGCCCAAAAATCAACATACGTTACTTTGTGTTTGGAAGTAATTTCCTTGAAATCAAAGACTTTTTTATCGACATCATAAAGCGATGTTGGCGTTAAATTAGCTGTTTCAACGGTTGAATTTTCTGCTTGTTTTTTGGAAGAACAGGCGGTGAAAAATAGTGTGGAGGTGAGGGTAAAAAGAATGAGGGATTTTTTCATTGTTTTTGATTTGGGGTGAATGGAATTGATAGTTTAAAATTACGGGAAAAAGTTTACTTCAACAACCCATCCAAAACCCCTCTAATTTCCTTATCACTCGGTCTTGGGGCATCATCATTAATTACTTTTCCGTTTTTATCAATTAGCATATACCTTGGAATGGAGTTGATTTTAAATTGCTTTTTTAAGGTGTTTTCAGACTATTGGGTTAAATATCATTCATAGATTGACATTTAGAACGATCAACAATTACCTTTCTCATTTTAGCTTTATCTCTAAAATGCCTTGAAATTTCCTGAGTTTTTCGGAAAAAGTCATTTTCAGTTTTACTTCTTTGATGGTAATGAATTTTTATTGTTTGACAATTTTCATGTTGAAATACAGTACTCAATAAAACTCTATCCGATAGTCCACAAGAATGCCCTAAAATTTCAATGTCAAATGCTTCACTCTCAATAAACCTCAATAGTTTTTGGTAATTGTCAGTTTTGAAATACCATAAAGACTTAAAATTATCAAGAAATTCATTAATTTTTAGGTTTTCTATCTTTTCATAATAACTATCCACTTCATCCCCAAATCCAAAAATTACTGGATTATCTAAGTTATTTAATTGCCCATGAATATAAATTATTTCATGATTCAAATCTTCACCTTTACCTATGTATCTTTCAATAGTATTAGTGTAATTAAAGTTTAGAAATGTTATGGTCTTACTCTCATCATTTTTAAAAAAGTCTTGGGCATATTTACCGAATAACTGATTGATTTTCCCATTGATATTAATGCTATGAATAGGTATAATATCTTTTTGTATAACTGTTATATACTCTTCCAGTTTTCCACGCAAACATTCAAATTCCTCATTCAATCTTTGAATTTTGGGAAGGTAATCAGGGCTTCTCATTGTTACTCCCCATTCATATAATTCAATAAGTGAGTGATAATATTCATTTTCAATATCTACCCAATTATATTTTTCATGATTATTTAGAAGTCTCTCTAAAAAACTGTATATGGTAGGTCTATAATTTACTTTTTCAAAAACCCTTTTAAAAAAGTGAATGTTATTTAATTGAATTTTTTCATCAAGTATTTCCCATTCGAAGGGAACAGGGGATTCTAAGTGAAGTAAAGAATCTTTATAATTTCCAGTATTAATAAATTTATTAATACAATCATTCAAATACTATAGCATAAAGTCATTGTAGCTGGTTTTAAAACGATGTGCTAAATCAAATCCATTTCCAATAATTACTAATTTATTCCTCTTCTTTTCCATAATTTTAATGTATTGTGTTTTTCAATATGTGATTTTGATAATTGTTTATCTCTACTACTTCTCACAAATCTACAATCTCAACTCCAATTAAATCAAAACAAATTCTAAAAATTTTCACAAATTGTTATGCAAGCATACTATTTTTTGTAAATTCGTATTTCAATTTAAAATCAAACTCATTTGCAATGAATCACGCATATATTTATGATGCCGTCCGTACGCCACGTGGTCGTGGAAAGTCTGACGGTTCGCTTCACGCCATACAACCTGTGTCGTTGGCTCAACAAGTTTTAGAACAACTCCGTGATCGTAATCATTTGGATACCAGTCTAATAGATGACGTTATCATGGGTTGCGTTTCGCCCATTGGTGAGCAAGGGGCAGATATTGCTCGTACGGCAGTCATTGCTGCGGGTTACGACCAACGTGTGGCGGGTGTACAAATTAACCGTTTTTGTTCTTCGGGTCTGGAAGCGGTAAACATGGCAGCGGCATATATTATGTCGGGGCAACAAGAATTGATGATTGCGGGTGGTATTGAGTCGATGTCTCGGG
>JANPIG010000586.1:0-4433 GCA_031424875.1 Cytophagales bacterium | reverse complement strand
TTCTTCCACTTCTTTTTCTTCAAAGGTCTTGTATCTCCGACTACTTTTTCAATCGCTATTTGTTGGGTACTTTTCAAGAGTCTATCAGCTAAATCTGGGCGATTTATTTTAGTTAAACGATTCCGAATCCATTGCTTGAATTCAGGTTTATACCAGAAGAAATAGTTGTTCTGATTTTGCTTTTCTTCCTTCGTTTTGGCAGTTTTTATCGGTTGCAAAGTATATGGATGCACACCTGAATAATAAATAACTTCCGAGACCGTCATGGGTGTAGGCGTGAAATCTTGCACTTGTTCCAACTGAAAACCTAAATCTTTTGTCTCAGCCGCTAAATTTGCCATATCTGCCTCCTCACAACCTGGGTGCGAAGAAATAAAATAAGGAATCAAAGGTTGTTTTAAGTTATGTTTTGCCTGAATTGTGTCATATTTCTCTTTGAACTTTCTAAAATATTTGAATCCTGGCTTGCGCATTACACGTAAAGTATCGTCTGAAGTATGTTCGGGGGCTACTTTCAAACGTCCCGAGACATGGCGAGTTACTAATTGCTCCATGTAAATATCATGATTGCCGTCTTGATTATTTTTATTAAAATCATCCACCAACAAATCATAACGAACGCCCGACCCCACAAAGGCTTTTTTGACCTCTGGATGAGCATCTACTTTACGGTAAATCTCCGTCAAAGGCGTATGTGAAGTGTCTAAATTTGAACAAATTACGGGGTGAATACAGCTTGGACTTTGGCAACGATTACAGATGGATTCATCCTTGCCTTTCATTTTGTACATATTCGCTGAAGGTCCACCCAAATCTGAGATATAACCCTTATATTCAGGATGTTGCACAATTTGATTGACCTCTTTCATGATAGATTCTTCGCTTCGAGAGGCAATAAATTTGCCTTGGTGAGCAGAAATCGTACAAAAACTACATCCTCCAAAACAGCCTCTGTGCATATTTATGGAGAATTTAATCATCTCATATGAAGGAATAGGTCCACGATTTTTATACTTGGGATGTGGCAAACGTGTATAGGGCAAATCAAAAGATTTATCCATCTCTTTCTCGTCCATCGTTTTGAAGGGTGGATTAATAACAAGGGTTTTATCGCCCACTTTTTGGATAATTCTGTTGGCTTGCCACTTATTAGATTCCACCTCTACTACCTTGAAATTGGCAGCATATTTTATTTTATCTTGCAAACATACCTCATGGCTCGAAATCTCAACGGTTGACCAATCATTATATTCACCTAAAGGTTCATTAGTATCTTGTTGATATGAAATCTGATTAATATTTCTAATGGTATTCAAGGGAACACCCTGTTTTACTAATTTCAGAATTTCTCGCAAAGGTTGTTCGCCCATGCCATAGACCAACATATCTGCACCAGAGTCGTGGAGGATGCTGGGTAATAATTTGTCTTGCCAATAATCGTAATGCGTAACCCTACGCAATGAAGCCTCGATGCCACCAATCAATACGGGAACATCTGGATAAATTTCCTTTAAAATTTTGGTATAAACCGTAGTAGCATAGTCGGGACGAAAGCCTGCAACACCACCAGGTGTATAGGAGTCATTAGAACGCAAACGTTTGTTGGCAGTATAATGATTCACCATCGAATCCATACAACCAGCCGTTACACCAAAGAAATATTTTGGTTTTCCCAATTTCTTGAAATCACGTAAATCGTCTTTCCAGTTGGGTTGAGCCACGATGGCAACCTTAAAACCCTCACTTTCAATAATACGCCCAATCACGGCAGTACCAAAGGCTGGATGATCCACGTAGGCATCCCCCGAAATCAGGATGACATCTAATTCACCCCAGCCCCGCTGTTCAACTTCTTTCTTGGTAATGGGTAGCCAATCCGTAATTGGTCTTTCTCTCACTGTAATCATAATGCAAATTTACGAAGAAAAGGTGGATTAATGTTTCTGCGTAGTTGAATAACAAATTTAGACTGAGAATGGTTTTTTGATGTGGATTTTAACCAATGTAGATGTGAAGAATTATAACCATCACCCCCCCAAATAATAATCCCAAACCACCTTGCTCACTTCTGCCATAATGCCATCATTAGTCTTTTCATTCTCCATAGAATCCGATACAAATAAGGCAATGGCAAATTTCTTCCCGTTTGGTAAAACCACGATGCCAATGTCGTTAGTAGCTCCAACCAGTCCTTCTTTATTTGCACCTGAATATCCTGTTTTGTGGGCTACTATGGCTTCTTTGGGTAATTTGCCTTTGAGTTTATTGGGTCCAGTAGTGGTTTCTACCATCGTTTTCCAAAGAAAATCATAGCTGTTTTTGGAAAGAATATTCTTTTTGTAAAACATTTCTAACAATTTTGTCGCTGCCGATGGCGTTGTCCAGTTTTTATATTGAATACTCCAATCTGCTTGAATTTCTACTTCTGGATTCTTTATGGCAACATCTTTTATGCCCAAATTGTGTATGTATTTGTTCGCTTTTTCTGTACCACCTATTAATTTAAACAACAAATCACAACCACTATTATCACTTTGTGAAACGGTGAATTTTATTATTTCACTCAAAGGCAAGGTGACATTTCCTTCGGGATATTTCTCTCGCATCGGACTGTAGAGATTGGGCAATAAATCTGATTTTTTGACAAAAATGGGTTGTTCCAACTTCATTTTGCCCTTATCTACCAAATCTAAAACTGCCAAAGCCAAATGAAATTTGAAAACACTTTGCATCGGAAAATGATGGCTATTATTAAGAGTAAGCGTATCGCCCTTGTCTAAATCTAAAATACTAACCCCAATTTTTGCTTTTTTATTTTGGGTGATGGCTTCGATTTTGCTCTTTAAAGTGGATAATTGAGAATATGAAAATGGTGATTGAAATTGAAGAAATAATAAGAGAAAAATCAATTTTAGGTTTTTCATAATACGTTTATTTTATTGATATCATTATGAATAAAATTACAAAAATTATGGATTAAAAAATATTAACAAATCAAGATAAAGAATCAATAAATAAAGAAAGCATTGTTGGTATGATTATTTTATTCAATATTTATACTTGTATATACGTTTAAGACTAAACTCATTTGCATTATTTCATGAAAAAGACCTTCATCATCATCCCAATTCTTTGTTCAATTGCCTCTTTCTCAGGACTCGCTCAAGTTTATTCCGATTCCTTAATTATTAACATTCAAGGGACGCTTAAAAAGATTCAGAGTGAGAATGAAAATCTTAAAAGTCGTATGGAGATTCAGAGTCATTCTTTGACGGATATATCTAAAAATCAGTCACTTAGCGACAGAACTAAATGGGAAAAAATTAAGACAAACCTAATCAGAAGTGCAGAAGTTTACAAAATTTTGAGTGACGACATCATAGATTTAAAATCTCAGGTTATCAATCAGGACTATCAGGGTTATATCAAAAAAATGAGTTCTGTTGAAAAAGGTCCATTAGGATTTTCTTTTGAAGATGTAATTTTAAAAACGGCTCAGACTAAAGCAATTTTTAGTAAAAAGCAAAAAAATGAACGTTTCATGGGCGTTTTGAAAAGTTTAAAGGATAGTCCCATCGTAGGACTTATACCGTATGCTTCTCAAGCGGTCAATCTATCAACGGCGGCAGTGAACGTTGCTTACGCAGCGGGTATGCAAGACAAGAAGGTGAATTTTGATAAAATAAAGGAATTTGAAAAAGAATTACAACGTTATACGGGTTTTTATAATATGTTGGATAAGGCCAATTTACTGAACTTAAATTCAAGTTCGCAAACGGTAACAACTTTAGAGGCTTTACAATTAGATTTATTAGAAAAATTTAGAAAAGATGCTCAAAAAATTGGCTACAATCCTCGTGAGATGAGACCTGATGAAGTATTAGATGATTACTTTAACTATATGATTTCGGAATTTTCTACCGATTATATGAAGAAAAAAATCACCGAAATTGAAGGAAGGCATGCCAATAAAGAAGGAAAAGTAAACTTGGCAGAAATGCTTCAAATCGAGTTGGATGTACGTCACGTTAACAATAATTTGGATTATGTTCAAAGTCTTTGCAACCGTTTTATTGGAATTCATGATCAATATTTTGACTTTGAAAATCGTTATTTTGAGCAAGTAAAACAAGCAATTAACGTAGCTAAAGCCAATAATATCATCGAAGGAGTAGGGGAGAGACCCGCCCAGATGGTTTATGAAGATTTGATGAAAGAATTGGGAGCGAAGAAAAAGAAAAAGGATGCTGCCATAAAATCAAGCATCAATATCAAGGAGTTGAAGGATAAAATTGATTCGGTAGATATTTATAAAATACTTTGATTGTTGATTAGTTATTGGAAATTGGTTACTGGTTATCAGAAAAAGGCTCAGAAAATGATTGTGTTTTCTGAGCCTTTTTCGATTTTAAATAATTGATAATGAATAATTC